>JANNYO010000331.1:0-5661 GCA_031410115.1 Rhodanobacteraceae bacterium
GAGCTCTGCGTGAGGCTTTGTTTCCGTTCGTCTTAATAAAGTGCTGTCAGCCCTTGACTGACAAGCGTAACGTTGTCAGTGCCGTCGTCCAACGCAGCAGCTCATTGAGCATGTCACGCGCACCTTGGACATGCGCATCCATCGGTTTGAAGTGGCCACCTGCATCAAGGTGCTGAAAAAAATTGGGCACGACCACCGCTTCCACCATCGGCATGATCTTTAACGAAGTCAGCGTCTGTTTGAGCATTTGCGCGGCGCGCAGTCCGCCCGAAATACCGCCATAGCTGACGACGCCCGCAGGCAGATATGCCCACTCGCGCACCAAATAATTCAGCGCATTAACGAGCGCAGGTGGCGGGCCAAAGTTGTACTCCGGTGTGACAAATACAAGCGCATCCGCCGCCGCGACACTTGCTGCCCACGCTTTGGTGTGCCCATGTTCGTACTTTTGCATCGCTGGATAGTTAGGCTCATCGAATATCGGTAGCTTAAAATCCGCGAGGTCTACCAAGACTGGTTCGAAATGGGTGTGTTCAATCGCAAAAGTGTGGAACCACTTTGCAATCGATGGCCCGACGCGCCCGGGTCGGGTGCTGCCGATAATGATGTGAAGTTTTGGTTTCATGGCGGATCCTTAAAAGATGTTTATCGAAAACAAGATTGGAATTGACGATGCTGTCGGCGTTACGCAGGGTTCCGGCGCGTGTATCAATGTTTAAGCTGAGGCCATAGCTTCGGGCGTGCGACGAAAGCTGATGCCTAGACGGTTGTAGGTATTGATGAGCCCAATGGCGATGGTGAGATCCACCAACTCTTTCTCGTTGAATTGCGCCGCAGCCACCTGATAGTCCTTATCGGGTGCGCCGCTCTCATAGACTAGCGTCACAGATTCGGCCCATTGCAGCGCAGCGCGCTCCCTGTCGGAGAACAGACCTTTGGCCTCGCGCCAAGCTGAGAGCAACATCAACTTCTCCACGGCAACCTGGCTATTCAACAACTCCCGGGAATGCATCGCAATGCAATAGACGCATCCGTTGATTTGTGACACACGCAAAAAAACCAGAGTGACCAGAGGCGGCGGCAAGCCCGACTTTGCAATGTATTGATAAACGCCGCCGAGCGAACGCATGCCTTCGGGTGACACAACCTGTTGGTCGAGACGCTGAGTCTCGCCGGAAGGCGACACGGCAGAAAGAGTCTCGCCGGAAGGCGGCACGGCAGAACGAGTCTCGCCGGAAGGCGACACGGCAAAACGAGTCTCGCCGGAAGGCGACACGGCAGAACGAGTCATCTTTTTTCTCCTTCAATATTGAGCAGGGGGTTTAAGCGGCGCGCCGGTATCGGCGACGAAAATGGCGAGCAGCGTGGCAGGCATGGTGCTGCACACGTTTTCCGTCACTTGCGCAAATAGCGCCTTACTGACGAGCGTTAAACGAAATGGGATAGGCTGCATTTCGCAGCGCAATCATCGGGTCAGCCGCTTCAATACCAGCTGGAACATTGCCCGGCAGAAACAGAGTTGCTTTGTCCGCCGATGCCTGGTCGGCGGCCAATTGCACCATACGAATGGTGCCAAGCTTCATCAGTTTTCTGCTTTCAGGCCACGCAATAGATGGGTCAGCAATGACATCACCTGGCTCGGAAATCTGCGCGAACCAATCGAAAGCGATGGGTTTTGCCAACACACGCATGGCAATTTCATCGACTAGATAATTCGGGCCTTTTGCTTTGACTGCCGCAGGATCGAGAAACTGTTCGCCGGCTTTCGGCACGAAACGATAGCGAACGTAAACAGATTTATTGCTGGCATCGGTAAACTTGAACGAGTTGACGCCAAAGTAAGCGAGCGTCGCGTAACTCACAGGCGCGGGCTTTTGCGTGGTCAGAAAAGACTTTGCAATCGGATGGCTATCAAGAAATTTTTCGATCGGCGTTGGCTTCGTTGCGGTTGGCCCGCTGGCACCAATTGCGCGCAATAATTGTGCAAACTCATCTGCGGTCTTGGTGGGGAAGCCATTGAAACCGTGCGTAACAATATCGGAGGTGGAGCCATCGGCGAGTTTGAATTTCACCGCGAAGCCGCGCGGATTGGCATCAGCAATATTGTCGGGAATTTCCGGAATGCCAGTGAAGTCGGAAAACCGGATCGTGACCGGAATTTGGCCATTACTAAACAGCGATGCTTTGCTTAAATTTTTTGCGTCGGTAGACGGTGTGAAACTACCCTCGAGAATAATCCCCTTGGCATGCACAGCGCGGGCGTGATGTAGGCCGAATGCGCTATGGAGTGCGTCCACAAGCTGGGCTGGGCTTTCATGCTTTTCCTGGACCGCTGCAACAAGCGATGCGCTTGCCGCTAGGGCAATGAGCATCGTTGTCAACCGGGTGGTGTGGTACTTGGAATTTGCGTTTGCTTTCATCGTTTTAGCCTCATGTGATTGCGTTGGGAAGTACATGTTTGCGCTCATGAAAGCCAACAGCCTTGTTCAAAAAATACTGTTATTGCCTTCACCGCATGAGGTGATATTTGCGCAAAACTAGCGCACGGTATTTAACGAATCGCGCACGTTTTGTCGGAAATCATCATTAGTTTTATGCGCATTGCTCCTAGGTTGGAGCGCGCGTCCGTTGACGCTAAGCGTGCGCAAATCGAGTGCGAATTGGAAATTTCGCTATCGCCATGCCAGATGGATACTGGCTTTCCGGCAGGAATACAAAACAGCAATTTTGGAGAAGATTTAGCGCCACTGACAAGCCTATCTTGCGGACGTGTTTGTTGTGATCACAACAAATTTCTGTCTGATTCGTTTTGCCAAGTCAAAACAAATTCGGCCGCAAGGCGACACGGCAAACAAGTCTAGGCGTCTACATTGAACAGATAAGGAGAGTTCGCATGAATGAACAAGGTGCCTATGGATCCCGGCTAGCAGATAAGTTTGACCTGCAAAATCCACCGACAATGGTCGCCGATGCTCGGCGGCACGGCGAGCTTGCGGTCACCGAGCTTCGTTCAGAAGGAATTGGCCATACGATGACTCAACCTATTCCGCGAGAAGACGCATTTTTTGTTTCGTTCATGATCGACGAATGCCCCAACCACGAGCTTTGGGTGGACGGACACTCGGCAGCAGTGAAGCCGCTTGGGGTTGGGGACTCGATGATTTATGACCTCAAACAAGAACCGATTGCTCTAATTCGCAAGCCCTATCGGCTGTTGCTGTTCTATTTGCCACGTTTGGCACTCGACGCGATCGCTGAAGATGCTAAGGCAGCGCCCATCGAAACGCTGCATCATCAGCCAGGGCGGGTTATTGCCAATCCAATCTTCAAACAATTGGCATCAACACTCGTGCCGATGCTGGAACAACCGCACCAGTCCAGCAGTCTTTTTGTCGATCATGTGCTGCACGCAGTTGGCATCCATATTGCGCACGCCTACGGCGGCATGCGTATCCATTCGAACCCAGTGCGCGGGGGGCTAGCTCCTTGGCAAGCGCGACGCGCAAAAGAGTTTATCGACGCAAACCTTGATTCGGATGTAACACTGTTACAGCTTGCATCCGAATGTAAGCTCTCGGTAAGCCAGTTCTCACGCGCATTTCGTCAGTCAAATGGTTGCGCACCACACCACTGGCTGGTTTCACGGCGCGTTGATGCGGCGAAGCGCTTGTTGCGCGATCCATCGTTTGCCCTGACCGATGTAGCGCTTGCCTGCGGCTTCGCAGATCAGAGCCATTTCACGCGTGTGTTCAAGAATACCGTTGGCGAAAGTCCCGGCGTGTGGCGACGCACGAGAGTACGCTAACTCGACACGCTGACCTTGACCAGGTCGATATTTCCCGTGTCACCCGCAACTAACGCTAGCAACGAGCCTTCTCAGAAAGCCAATTCACCGCAGCCGTCGGTATGCACAATAAATTTGAGGCGCATATCGTTGGCTTTTCTCGCGATGGTGCTTCAATGATGATACAAAGTACCTAAGATTTGATGAGAATTATGTGTGGGATTGATGCACGGGCAGGACGTGAGAAATCAACACATTGCGCCCTTTCAGGGCTTGGGATAAGACTCGTAATCGTCAACCCAGGGCGTTGCCCTGGGCTATCTCATTGCGTCCCCTCGGGACTTGAGGCCGAGGCTTTGCGCCTCGGAAACGGAGAATGAACCCATAGCGCTCCATCTCGTAGCCGAACGACCGTCATTCGGGTCGTCAGGGAGATTGGGCCGAACTTCAGCGGCTGCTGTGCATACCAGATTGAATTCGGGACGATGCAGGTGAGTAACATGGTGCAGCCTATTGTTTGGGTTGAATTGGCGCTATGCGGGCGTGGTTTGTTAGGCCTAGTGTTTGTGCGCTATCGGAAATAAAAAGTCCGCAGGCCAGAGCGCTTGGATGCCAAACCGCCCGATAAGCGCAAATAGCGCTACCCAGAGGGCTCTAGCCATAGAGATTTTCCAGCTACTCAAAACCGTTCTTAAACATCATATCTTGCACCGGCACGATCGAAATCGCGGTGCCGACTTCTGAAGTGTTGCCTGCCACATCGGTCGCGGTGAAGCTCAGCACGCCGTTAGGCAGTTGATCTGGCACCAAAATTGCCATGGTAAAACTGACCGTTGCATTGCCTTGCAGCAGCGTGACCGTTTGACGGCCTAAATGTACCTGCGCATGGCCGCGTCCACCGGCGTTAACCGCGCTGCTGAAATACGCATCGATACGATAGTTGCCAGGTTTACTATCAAGCACGCCACTCAAAATGGCGGGCCGATTGCTGCTGCCACTGCCGGTGTACGCCAAGCCGGTAGGCACGGGAAAGTTTTGCAGCTGATTCGGGCCAGTATCCGCGTCACCGACATCATTAGGCGTGTTGCCCGCGACCGCACCAGTAGGCAGCAAATCAATGTCCATGCCGTTGCCTGTCGCACCATTGTCGTAGATCGCATTGGCGTGGATTAAATTGCCGGCGGCGGTATCTTTGACGACGACACCGCCACCGATCATGTAGCGAATCGTGTTGCCGAAGCTCGCGCTGCCGTTGGCGCCTGCTGCGCCGATCACGTTGTTAATACCGGTAACCAGCACGCCAACGCTGGCATCAAAGCTCGCGGCACCAGTGCCGCTCACGGTCACACCAATAATGTTCTGCTGCACCACATTGCCGGTGCTGGCTGCACCATTGAGCCAGATGTTCGCGCCCGTGTTGCCAACGATACGGTTACGCGTAATCGCGCAACCCGAGCCGCCAACGTTCACGCCGACATTGTTCGCCACCACATTGATACCGTTGGGCGCTAAGCCAATGAGGTTATTCACAATCTGGCATTGATCGGTTGAACTTTGCACGGTCGTTTGGATATTGATGCCGTCAAAAAGCGCGCCGCTAATGACGTTGCGATCACTCACATTCGCGCCGCCAACAATCAAACGCCCGCCCGCATTGACGCCAATGGCAATCGCATTGAGTGCACCCGGCAGCGTCACTCCGTTTGCGTTGCCGCCGAACTGATTACCGGAAAGCACATGGCCACTGCCGCCCAGCAACATCACCGGCTGCGAAAAGCCGCCGAAACCGATGCCGCGCAAATTAAGTGCGGTGCTCGCTGGTGCCGAAGCCGGCACCATCAAACCCACGCCCAGCGAGCCAGAGGCAGGCTTGAGCA
>JANNYO010000332.1:0-1618 GCA_031410115.1 Rhodanobacteraceae bacterium
CCTCCGAGATCTACAACTAGAACCTCACTCATTCCCGACACCACGCTATTCCGATAAGCATTCCGGCGAGACTTGTTTGCCGTGTCGCCTTCCGGCGAGACTTGTTTGCCGTGTCGCCTTCCGGCGAGACTTGTTTGCCAAGAAATAACAACAAAGTGCAGACCCACAGCCTTGACTGCGCCCTGAAATATTAGGTCGAACCTATGGGTTTGGAGGCGTCTAGCACCCGTTTGCGGCATAGCGTTCACACCACACGCGATTCGTCACCCCTCGAACTCGGGGGGTGTGTACGCATGCACGGCGAAATAAAGTCAAACGCTCAATCGTCCACTGGCGCGCTGCATGTCTACATTAGATGTTTTAGGTCATTTTTCCGCGCGTGTAATTTTGTTTGCAGCCGCCGGCATTTTAATTTCTGCCCGCAGTAACGCAGCGACATTCACGGTGGATACCACCGCGAATTCTGACAGCATTTTCTTTCGCGCCTGTACCGCTGCACCCGGTGATTGCAGCCTTTGGGGCGCGATACTTGCGGCAAACACGACCGCCGCATCAGACACCATCGGCTTTAACATCCCGACCAGTGAAGACTCAGGCTGTGTCGCTGCAACCGGCGTGTGCCGAATTCGCACGCCCAGTGCGGTAGTGCAAATTACTAACCCTGTGATCATTGATGGCTACACGCAGCCGGGCGCTATAGAAAACACCTTGTCTGGCGCAGATTCTGGCGTGAATATGACACTCAAAATTGAGCTGGTACGCGCCGATACATCGAGCCAAAATTTTTTCGTCTTGCAAAGTTCAGGTACGGTGCGTGGGCTTGCGGTAACGGTAGACGTCTACTCAAACCAAGCGGCGCAATTCTATTTTTCCCCTTTTACGCCCACGCAAGACATTGTTATTGAGGGCAATATTTTTGGCGCGTATGCCGACGGCACGCCGCAAGATCAAGCGACACAGGCCAAATTTGTGCAGGCGGGCGAATGCAACAATATGGGCGCAATCAATCCCGCCACCCAGGCGCGCATCGGCGGCACGCTGCCTGCACAGCGCAATTGGTTTGTTTCAGGTCTGCCAGCAATCAAAATATCTGCCTGTGAAACTGCGATGTCGCCCTATTCTGCCAGCGTGCAGGGCAATTTATTTGGCACAACTAAAAATGGCTTGGCAGCGATTCGTGGGCAAGTTAGCGCTTGGCGCTGGCTAGAATTAAACTTCACTGGCAACCCCAGTTTATTAATCGGCGGTACCGAAGCGAGTGCCAAGAATGTATTTACCCGCGTTGTTGACACCGCCATTAAAGGCACCGGCGGTAGCGGCACAAATTCCGCGCCCTTGCAGGTGCTGGGCAATTATTTTGGCGTGGGCGTCGATGGCGTAACGCCACTCGTGGTGCCCCGCGACCCGTTGCGTTCAGGTGTATCCGTAATCGAAGTTCAGCGCGCGAAAATTGGCGGCATCAACCTGGGCGAGCGCAATTTTTTTGTCGGCAATCAAGTTGGCAGCGTGATCGCAAACCCGGCTTCCTGCAGCGTGCGCAACAATCTTTATTTGGCGAACGAAGCGGGCCGGATAATTAGCCGCATCGCGCCAGAACATCCAGCGCGCCCGGCGATTT
>JANNYO010000333.1:0-1812 GCA_031410115.1 Rhodanobacteraceae bacterium
CGAAGTCGGCAAGTCGGCGGATTTAGTGCTTTGGAATCACCCACCGCTGTCAACCATGGCGCGTCCAGAAACCGTTTGGATCGATGGTCGGATCTATTTTGATCGCGCCACAGAGGCGCAGGAAATTAGCCGCATTGACCAGGGTCGGGCGGCGTTAATTCAACTTGCACTACCCGAGCTCGTGCAGGCCTTGAATGACAAGGGCGAAGATGCAAAACCGTCTTCCGAGCAAGTCAAACCCAAGCTTAGGCTTGCCCAGCAGTGGCACACAACAAAACATTGGCCCAGCATTTGGATGGCGAAACGTGGGCTGTATCACAACGGCGAAGCCAGCCATTTTTGCACTGACGGCGAATAGATCAGACCATGAAAACGATAGCGAATATCCGGCCTTTATTTAACACGCGCGCACTCCAAATAGCGTTCTTGAGCAGCTGCTTTTGCGCCAGCATCAATGTCAGTGTCGCGGCAACCTTGATTGAACATAGCGACGTGTATCCAGTCAGTCGCGGCGTGATGCCTGATACCGCCGTTCTAATCGACGCGGGTAAAATCAAAGCCATCGGCAGCGACGCTATCGCGCAAGCAAACGGCGAAACCACGCGCATTGATGGCACTGGCCTGCGGCTGTATCCAGGTCTGATCAGCGCAAATTCGAGCCTTGGCCTGTTAGAAATTGAGGCTGTACGCGCCACCGTTGATACCGCAGAAACCGGCGGCGTGAACCCGAATGTACGTGCGCAAATCGCCGTGCACGCTGACAGTGAACTATTGCCCGTCGCGCGCGCCGGCGGCGTGTTGAGCGTGCTGAGTGTGCCGGGGGGCGAGTTGCTTGCCGGGCAATCAGCGCTGATTAATTTAAGCGGATGGAACTACGAAGAAATGACCGTCAAGCCGGCCGTGGCGATGCACCTGTATTGGCCCTCTTCCCGTCTGCCGCCGTGGCTGCCCAAGTCCGCGATAGCACAAGCTAGCAAAGCCGCACTCGACAATTTAGCGTTACTTGAAACGACCTTCAGCAATGCCAATTCCTATCAGGCGAAAGCGAGCGTGCCTGGGCACACGCAGGATTTGCGCTTAGAAGCCTTGCTTCCGGTACTCAATGGCACCCTGCCCCTATTTATCCATGCGAATGAATTGACGCAAATTCGTCAAGCCATGGCATTTTGCACGAAACATCAGCTTAAATTTACCCTAGTTGGCGCACTCGACGCGTGGCGTGTGGCAGCGGAGCTCAAAACTGCGGGCGTCGCAGTGATTTTGGGCTCACCGTTTAACCTGCCGCTGCGACGCAGTGAAAGTTACGACGTATTTTACCGCGCAGCCGCCAAGCTCAACGAGGCCGGCGTAAAAGTCGCCATCGCCGGTGACGGCGGTGGCATGGATGCCAGTTTAGAGAAAAACCTAAGCTATCTCGCCGCACAGGCCGCCGCTTTCGGGCTGCCAGAGGACATTGCTCTGCGCGCGGTCACGCTAAGCGCCGCCGAAATTTTGGGCGTATCGAATCGTTTGGGTAGTATTGATACTGGAAAGGATGCGAACCTAACTTTGGTCGATGGCGATATTTTGGAAATCACCAGCAAAGTCAAACGCATTTTTATTGCCGGCGTTGATACCCCAACGACAAACCGTCACACCAAACTATGCGCGCGCTATCAAGCGCGCTACGGCGTCAAAAATGGCGATTCTTGCGGCAATTAAGCTTGCAATACTAGACGGAGCGCCGCTGAACAGATTGTTGTCAGAACACCTCCAATCGTTGCACTGAAGTTCCTAAATCTTAACGGCGCCAGATTTTGTAAAATTGATTCT
>JANNYO010000334.1:0-5803 GCA_031410115.1 Rhodanobacteraceae bacterium
GTTGTAGAAAACGCAACTGTACCGGTAATCGAAACCGGGACAGGTGTTTGCCACCTCTATGTGCATGAAAGTGCTCAGATAGATCAGGCGTTGGCGATCCTGTTAAATGGAAAAACGCAGCGCCCTGGCGTTTGCAATGCCCTGGAGACCTTGCTTGTAGACGAGAAAATAGCGCCGCATTTCATGCCGCTGGCAATCCAGGCGCTGCGTCAAGCAGGCGTAGAAATTCGCGGCTGCCCTAACACTCGTCAATTTGACTCAGAGATCCGTTTGGCGGTTGCCCCAGAAGGTGATGCGCCTCTCGACAACGTGGTGCCAGACTATGGATTTGAGTTTTTGGATCTTGTAATCGCCGTAAAAATCGTAGGCGGACTCAATTCGGCGCTCACACACATTGAGCGCTTTGGCACACGCCACAGCGAGGTCATTTGCGCCACTGATCTGTCCGCAATAACGCAATTCTGTACGCACGTCGATGCGGCGGTGGTGTACGCGAACGCAAGCTCACGTTTTACCGATGGCTATGAATTTGGCTTCGGCGCCGAGATTGGGATTTCCACGCAGAAAATGCACGCGCGTGGGCCAATGGGGCTACGCGAAATGGTGACCTACAAGTATCTGGTTGACGGCTCAGGACAAATACGTTGATGCGTCGCGTCGTTTTAAAAGTAGGTTCGTCTAGCCTAACGAACGCGCAGGGAATTATCGATGGCGGCAAGCTCAAGGCGTTAGCGGATGCAGCACGCGGCGCAAAAACACTCGGGATTGAACTTGCAATTGTTTCCAGTGGCGCAGTGGCTGCGGGCTTCGGCTTGCTTTCACGTGGACGACCACGAACTTTGCCCGAAAAACAGGCTTATGCCGCAGTTGGTCAAGCAGAGCTCATGCGCCAATGGAGCTCTGCTTGCGCACCACTCAAAGTCGCGCAATTTTTGCTCAGTAGCGATGATATTCACAGCCGAAAACGCTTCATCAATGCCAAACAAGCGCTAGAAGCCACTTTTAAACTCGGCGTTTTGCCCATCGTGAACGAGAATGACACCATTGCGACGGCGGAGCTCAGATTGGGCGATAACGATACTTTAAGCGCGTGGGTTGCCTATCTTATCGGTGCAGATACGCTGATGCTGCTGACCGATGTCGACGGACTATATTCGGCAAATCCACAGCTCGACGCAAGCGCTTTAAAACTTGAGAACGTGCACGACGTGCGAACAGTGCTGCATCTGGCTGGCGAAGCAGGAAG
The DNA here is from genome assembly GCA_031410115.1 of Rhodanobacteraceae bacterium. Classification (GTDB taxonomy): domain Bacteria; phylum Pseudomonadota; class Gammaproteobacteria; order Xanthomonadales; family SZUA-5; genus JANNYA01. The sequence goes on from JANNYO010000334.1 coordinate 1,247, forward strand.
CGCGCGCGGAACGGGTGGCATGCGCACCAAACTCAGCGCCGCATTAATCGCGTCGGATGCTGGTATTGATACGGTCATTTTAAGTGGTGGTGGCGCCGCCGTGCAGCGAAGCTTGCAAGGCGACACAATAGGAACACGCATATTTGCAACAGGGAAACAGGCAGATTGGGACGCTGCCGGCATGAAAACCAACAACCCAAACTACTCGGCTAGGCACGCCTGGATTTTGCATCAGCCTGAGCGCGGCCAAATCGAGATTGACGCCGGCGCATCAGATGCGCTGCACGCCGGCAAGTCATTATTGCCAAGCGGAATTCTTCGGGTCGTCGGCGATTTCAGTTATGGCGATGCAATCACGATCTATCGAACTGGGCAAAAAATTGCTCAGGGTTTGAGCAACTTTAACGCCACTGATCTGGCGCGCATCCTAGGTCGCCGCTCTGATGAGATTGAATCAATACTGGGTAAAACACGGCACGCTGAGGCGATTCATCGTGACAAGTTAGTGCTTATGCCGAAATTCCGCGCGGCACCGCCGCCAACAGTTGGGTTGTAATCAAGTGCTGCGGATTTAAGTAAACCGATTCGCAGGGCCCCTGTTCTACCACGACGCCATTTGCCATCACCAAAATCTGATCGGCTAAAAAGCGAATCACGCTCAAATCGTGACTAATGAAAATGAGCGTCAAGCCAAACTGGCGTTGTAAGTGTTTGAGCAGATTCAAAATCTGCGCCTGCACGGAAACATCAAGCGCGCTGACCGATTCATCGCAAATAAGCAGTTCCGGTTCAACCGCAAGCGCGCGCGCAATCGCGATGCGCTGGCGTTGCCCGCCGGAAAACTCTGATGGGTTGCGCGTGAGTGCACTTGCTGGGAGCCCAACTGCCTCCAACAACTCAAGCACCCGCTCTTGTCGTCGCCCGGCGTGCAGCCCATGTACCAGTAGCGGCTCAAGCAAGGTTTCGGAGATATTTAGCGCCGGGTTGAGCGAGCTGTACGGGTCTTGGAAAACCATCTGAAAACGGCGGCGCAACGTGCGCAATTGCGCGCCGCTCGGCGTCAGAATCTCGCTGTCACCCAGAAAAATACTGCCCTGACAATTTTTATGTAGGCGTACTAAACAGCGGGCCAGTGTGGTTTTGCCTGAGCCTGACTCACCGACTACGCCCAAACATTCGCCACGTTTGAGGCTAAATGATACAGGGGCTACCGCGCGCTTTGGCTTTTGCCACAGCTGCGCAACACCACGCGCTGCATAGCTTGCCTGAAGATCTTGCACCCGCAGCAATTCATCGGCAGTGGCGAGGAATGCCAGACGCTTATTTGGGTCACGCGCGGTTTGAATCGTGTTTCCCGCCTCGAAGTCCGCCACGGTCAAGAGCTTTTCTGGGTTGTTGTTCAGCGTTGGACGACAGCTCAGCAAGCCCTGGGTGTAGGGGTGTTTGGCGAAATGGAAAATATTACGCGAGGTGTCATTCTCAACGATTTTGCCGTTTTTCATCACCGAGATACGATCACACAATTCAGACGTCAGCGCTAAATCGTGGCTGATAAACAGCATGCTTAAACCAGATTCTCGGCGCAACTGAGTAAGCAGAGACACAATTTGCTTTTGCACAGTCACATCAAGTGCGCTGGTAGGCTCGTCGCAAATCAGCAGTGCAGGCTCGCACGCCAATGCGAGTGCGATCAGCACGCGTTGGCGTTGGCCGCCGGAAAGCTCATGCGGATAGCGCTTAGCGATTTCGCCAGCGTCTTTAATTCCAACGCGCGCAAGCCAGGACAAACACTCACTCAACAGTGCCCTGCCGAAAAGTTTGCGGTGCACGAGCAGAACCTCGCGCAACTGACTACCAACGCTGCGCACCGGGTTAAGCGCTGCCAATGCGTCTTGGAACACCATGCCAATTTCATTGCCACGCAGCCGAGTTAAATCATGCTCAGCAAGACCGAGCAATTCGCAAATCTTGCCATCGCGGCTGCAGTACTGAATCGAGCCCGATAGCTTGGCAGTTACCGGCAATAATTGAATCACACCCAGCGCCGCTGAGGTTTTACCTGAGCCTGACTCACCAACGAGGCCAAGCGCTTCGCCCCGCGCCATGCCAAAGTTAACCCCTGTGAGCACCTCAGTAGCACCGTAGCGCAGCCGCAAATCGCGCACGCAAAGCAGGTCTGCAGGATTTGAATTTGCCATTGCTACCATGAGAAGTTTTTGCCCAATTATTTTGCAAGGCTAACTTGCCGCGACGCGGAATAGCGAATGTTAACGTGACTGGGCAAATAACGGCGCGGGAACCCCCTTAGGCATCCGCTACAATGTCAGCTCACTCGTTTAAAATTCGGATCCGCTTTGACCGCAGCGCTCGCTGAATTCGCGAAAACTCTACTCGCCGGACTACTGCTTTGCTTTGGTTTGACGCCGCGAAAAATCAAACCTTTACGGCCAACCGGCCATTTTTGGCTGATCGTGATTCTGGGCTTCGGCCTGAGCGCGCTTTTGCAAGCTTGGCAGCTGCGGGCTCAGCCAGTTGTGTATTCCACAGCAGGCCTGCTGGGCGACAGCTTCACCGCGCTGCTGTTGTTAGGCTCGGCGTTCCTGGTGTTGTCGCGCAAGCCCGTACTCGCGTTTTCACTGACCAGTTTGCTGCTGGTCGCGCAATGGGTGATTGCTTTCGCATTCGTATTTTTCGCTGATTGGTTCAATCACGCGAATAGAAACCCGTCATCCATTCGGTTTCTATGGCTAGGCTACATTCTGTGGTGCATATTCGTCAGCTACCAGGGCTTGCGATTTGTCGGTGCGGGCCGAACGCGCGTTCGAAGCGTCGGACTAAGTTTATTGCTGGCCGTGCTATCGCTTTGGCCAACTATTGGCCCCTTTGAAATACACGCGCCACGCTATGTCGAGCTGGACCAAGCCAAACTGTATGCCGAAGAGGCGATTCTGCCTGAGCCAACGCCGGCGTTCGATCCGGAAGCCGTTATGTATGCACAGCGTGGCATGGTGGAGGCATCTTTGGCAAAGCTAAAGCCAGAACGACCAGGCTCGCCAGAACTGTTTGCGCTCACGCTGGCGGGCGACGGGGGTGAAAATACTTTTCTAAATGAAGCAGTTTATGCCCAGGCGCTATTTGAACGGCGTTTTGGCGCACAGGGGCACACCCAGATTTTGGTCAATCACCCGGCAACCACCGGGCGTTATCCGCTCGCGAGCCTGACCAATTTGCGCGCAACGTTAAAAGGAATGGCGCGAAAAATGGACTTGAAGGAAGATATTTTGTTTTTGTTTCTGACCAGTCACGGCAGTCCGACGCATGAATTTGCCCTGCAGCTAGCGCCCATCGCGCTCAATCAAATCACCCCGACCACGCTTGCGCGCGCCTTAAACGATGCAGGCATTCGCCGTCGGGTCGTGCTGGTGTCAGCGTGCTATTCCGGCGGCTATTTAGATGCGCTTACCGCCCCACAAGCGGTCGTAATGACTGCAGCGCGCAGCGATCGCACGTCCTTTGGCTGTGGCGGTGATTTTGATGTGACTTATTTTGGCCGGGCATACTTATTGGAAGCTTTGAACCAGCATAAAGATCTACTGAAAGCCTTTCAAAGCGCTGAACAGAGCATTGCAAAGCGTGAGTTACGTGAGAATCAAGTTCCTTCGGTGCCGCAAATTCGCATGGGTACACAGGCGTCAACTATGCTGGCAGCATGGAAACGAAGCTTTGAAGTCGGCGAGCCAGTGCCGTTTTTCGCAGCCGACGTTAGTCCATCGCATTAAAAATTAAGTTTTCGCCACGCGTTGTGAAGGCCAAAATGACCTGAATGTGGCGTAATTGCAACGAGTTGTGGCTTTCACGCATCAGTTCAGGTTCGAATGACAATTGTGCGTGCTATAATTCCGCCACATTTGCGCCCCCCTAGATTTAGGGTGTGGTGACCTAGAATTTTGTTTCCTACCTTGGCCCCGATACGAATGCTTCGTCAAAGAACACTCAAAACGGAAATTAGCGCGACCGGCGTTGGCCTGCACTCAGGGCAAAAAGTCTATATGACGCTGAAACCAGCGGCACTAGATCACGGAATTGTTTTCAAGCGCGTCGATTTAACACCCGTAGTGAGTATTCCAGCCGCTGGACACCTGGTTGCTGACACGGCGCTGTGCACGGCGCTTAGCTGCAACGGCGTAAGGGTTGCCACGGTTGAGCATTTGATGAGTGCATTTGCCGGATTGGGTATCGACAATTGCATTGTTGAACTCAGCGCCGCAGAAGTGCCGATCATGGATGGCAGTGCCGGGCCTTTTATTTTCCTGATTCAATCCGCCGGGATTGCTGAGCTTGCAGGGGCAAAGCGCTTTATCCGAATTGTAAAAACGGTTGAAGTTCGTGACGGCGACAAGTGGGCGCGCTTAGAACCACACAACGGTTTCAAGGTTGGCTTCAACATCGAATTCGACCATCCAGCAATTACGCCCAGAGCTTCGAAACTAACGCTTGATTTTGCTAAAACATCGTTTGTGCGCGAGGTCAGCCGTGCGCGCACCTTTGGGTTTATGC
>JANNYO010000335.1:0-4439 GCA_031410115.1 Rhodanobacteraceae bacterium
CGCGCGAGGCGGTGTCGCTCAGCAATACCCAGCGGATGGCGCTGCTGAATTCGGTTGGCCGTTTGTCCATCCGCGACGCACAAATAACCGTGCAGCCGACGCTCGGCAAGCCTAGCCACTTCGACAATGTTTCCCTTGCGCTGCGCCGCAAGGGCGCCATGTTACAAGCCGGATTGGCGTTTGCACCGGGTGATGTGGCGCGTGGTGCGCGCACTGGCCCGCAAAATTCCAACAAAACCGTACTGCGTGCCCACTGGCTGGAAGCCGCTGAGACGCTGCGAATTTATGCAGAAACAAGCGAAACCCGTCTTGTAGATTTGCAAAGACTGGGCGCTCTATTTGCCGGTTTTGACGCGCAAGCAGGCAATGCCCTTTCCGGCAATTTGAGCGGGCAATTCTGGTTGACTCTGACGAAAAATATTCCGAGCGGCGGCGCAGCGAAATTACGCAGCTTCGACACACACCAGCAGCAAACCGCGCAGCTGGACGTCAAATCAGCGAACGGCAGCGAGTGGCGCGGCGCGCTGGGCTTGGGCGAATCTGGTCAAGCTGCGCTTACGCCGTTTGCCGCACGCCTAAGCGGATCGACCGCAGTGTCGCTGGCACTCGGGCAGATGCCCAGCGCCACGACAGATCTTGATTTAGCCAGCTTAAGCAAAGCCGCAGGCGCTCATTTACCGCTGGCAGACGCGCGTGCTTTGGCAAGATTGGCGCTCGGCGGGAAGTTAACTGAGCTGCGCATGCAGTTTGGCGCAGGCCTTCCCTGGCGCGCCGAACTTGAGGCGCGCAGTCTAAAAATGGCAGCCATCGGACACGCGCCGGGGTTTAGTAATAGCGACGTTCGCATCAGCGCCGATGCCCAGGGCGCGGCGCTATCGCTGTCGGGCGAGGAATTTGTATTGAACGCGCCCATCAGCTTTCGTAAGCCAATCAAGGTGCGCGACATTTCGCTGCGTGCGGCACTTTGGCCGGCCGCGGAAGGCTGGGCGCAGGGCTATTCGGCGCAGATCAGTGATATCCGCCTGAGTGCGCCTGGCTATGACGCAACGGCGTTTGTTGGCGTTGAAAAGTCAGGTAGCGATGCGATTCCGGAAATCGCGATCAGTTTGGATGTTACGCGTGGCGATATTGCCTACGCCGGGCAGTTTTGGGCGATTGATAAAATGCCACCGAAGGTGATTGCGTGGCTGGATAGCGCCCTGATTCGCGGCGCAACCGGGCGCGCCAAAGCGGTGTATCGCGGCCCATTAAAGCGTTTCGAGTTCCCGTTTCGCAGCGCCCAGGGGCGTTTTGAAGCGGCGTTTGAATTACAGCATTCAGAGATCAAATTCGCCCCCGACTGGCCTGCTATCACCATCAACAACGGCGATTTCAGCCTGATCAATGACAGCCTAATTGTGCACAGCGCGACGGCTGAAATTGCGAAAAACCCGATTGAAAGGTTGAGCGGTGGCATCGACAGTTTCGTCGATCCAATTGCGCACTTTGAACTCGTCGGCGGCAAGCATAGCGATGCGCTTTTGGCACTGCTGCGCGCAAGCCCGATCGGACGCGATTTTGGCACGCATTTTAGCGGCTTATCGGCGAACGGCGATGTCGGCGTCGCACTTAAACTTAAGTTGCCGCTGCGGCCTGATCTGGGCGAGCGTGCGGTAGATGGCATCGCAAAGTTGACCGGCACGACACTGAGCAACCCAGATTGGCGCTTGGATTTGAGCGCGGTGAACGGGGAAATCACCTTTGATCGCCTTGGCTTTAGCGCGGCAAATCTTGCCGCGTCGCAAAATGCTTTACCGGTCAAATTAAACGCCGCCGTCGGTGCCAGCCACACCGGTCAAGCCAATCTGATCATTGATGCCGGTTTGAGCGGGCAGATGCAGCCGCAAAATCTGTTTGGGCAAGAGGCGGTTTTGGCGCCCATCTTGGCGAAAATTAGCGGTAGCAGCGCATGGGGCGTGCGGGTAAAAACGCTGAGCGATGCTGCAGGTCAGTCACTGACCACGACCGAATTAGTCAGCGATTTGGTCGGTGTCGCGATTGATTTACCGCAACCATTGGGCAAGATCGCGTCTGCAGCGCGCAACCTGCGCCTTTCAGTGCCGAGCGAGATCAACGCGCAGCGCGCGCTGGTGTTAGACATCGATGGCGGCGTGCGATTTTTAGCCGAACTTGGCAATGCCGACCCAGCCTTCCCCCAGCGTGATTTTCGCGGTGCGCTGATTTTGGGTGATGCCGCAAACGCGCAATTGCCAAAAACGGGCCTGCGCATTGTCGGCAAACTGGCTGAGCTCAATGTCGCAGATTGGGCCGGGTTGGTGAGTTCAACCGCGACTGCGGCAGGCTCGGTCAGCCTAGCGGATGTGTCGATCCAAGCCGCCAAACTGGGCGGCCCGCTGGCGCAGTTTTCCGGGCGGGTAGAGCTGGAAGCGACACCGAAAACCGTTGGAAACGGCGCAGGCGGCAAAGGTTGGGACGTGAAACTCGACAGCACAGCCGCCGCTGGGCACATCAGCTGGCGCACAGATTTGCCGACCCAAGCGATCACCGCGCAATTTACCCATTTGCACTTTCCCGCCAGCGAAGCGGCTTCAAACGGGGATCCGAAAAATCCAACTGATGCCATCGAAATCGACCCAAAACTGCTGCCTACGCTGCATTTGTATGTGGAAAATTTGAGCGTGGGCACAGCAAAACTTGGGGCGACGCGCTGGGAAAGTTTTCCCACCGCCAAAGGCATGCGCATTGATTTATTAGAAAGCAAAACCGATGATCTAACGCTTACCGGCAGTGGTGACTGGCAGCGCGCAGCCGATTCGGGCACGCGCAGCATTAGCACTTTTAAGCTGCGATTTTCTGCGCAAGATTTGGGCCGCATGTTGGGCGGGTTGGGATTTTCTGGGCATGTCGCGGGTGGGCAAACGTTGGCGGAAATTGACGCCGACTGGCACGGCGCGCCGATAGAATTTGCCTTGGCGAAATTGCGCGGACGGCTGAAAGTGTGGGTTGGCAGCGGACGCTTTCTCGAGCTAGACCCAGGCGCTGGACGATTATTTGGACTGCTCAGCGTGCGTGAATTACCGCGCCGCTTGGCGCTGGATTTTCGCGATTTCTTTCAAACCGGCATGAGCTTTTCCGAAATCAACGGCAGCTTTCGCTTTGATGGTGGCAATGCCTACACCGAAGGGCTGCAAATCAAAGCACCGGCAGCCGATATTACCGTGATTGGCCGCACCGGTTTAAGCGCGCGCGACTATGATCAAACCGCATTAGTTAGCCCAAAAATCGGCGTCTTGCCCGTCGTTGGCGCACTCGCCGGTGGCCCGGCGGGTGCCGCTGCAGGCTTAATCGCACAGCGGGTTTTAGAAGGCGAAAGCGCACTGGCGGCGAACTACAAAATCAGCGGCAGCTGGGAAGCGCCGCAGGTGGTCAAACAAGTGATTTCGCGTGCCGCTAAAACTGCAACGCCGACGGTGCCGCGATAAATTTTGGCGATACCAACTGCCGCAGCAGCTCCGCCATTGCCAGCCCCCGATGACTACATCTGTTTTTCACCTGCGCATCTAGCTCCGCGGCCGTTTTACCCAAAATAGGGTCGAAAAATATCGGGTCATAGCCAAAGCCGTTGCTGCCGCGTGCGGTGCGTAAAATCTCGCCGCGCCATTCGCCCTGTGCAATCAAAGGCTGTGGATCCTGCGCATGGCGCAGCAAAACGAGAACACTCACAAAGCGCGCCGTGCGCTGAGTTTGATCGTGCATTTCATACAGCAACTTGGCGATGTTTGCCGCTGCATCGCCATGTCGGCCAGCATAGTGCGCACTGATCAGCCCCGGCGCGCCATGCAAAGCATCCACACACAGGCCAGAGTCGTCTGCCAACGCTGGCATACCACTAATCATCGAGGCATTTCGCGCCTTGATGATCGCGTTCTCAATAAAGGTCGCGCCGTCCTCGGTTGGGTCAGCAATGCCCAAAGCGTTTTGACCGATCAGCACCAAGCCGAGCGGCGCAAGCAGCGCTTCGAACTCAGCAAGTTTGCCGACGTTGCCGCTGGCTAGAACAAGTTTTCCTGGAAAATCCATCCTTAAGCACCCAAAGCCACCCGCTGCGCCGCACACAACTGCGTGATCCCGCCGCTGGCTAAATCCAACAGCGCGTTTAATTCGGCGCGCGAAAAGGCGTGGCCTTCGGCGGTGCCCTGCACCTCGATTAGGCCGCCGGCATCGGTCATCACGACATTCATGTCGGTATCACACTGGCTGTCCTCGGCGTAGTCCAAATCCAACACCGGCTGGCCTTGATAGATGCCGACACTGACTGCGGCGATTTGTCCATGCACTGGATTTTTCTTAATCGTGCCGGTTTTCAGCAGCTTTTGACAGGCATCCACCAGCGCCACGTAAGCACCGGTGATTGCGGCGGTGCGGGTACCGCCATCGGC
>JANNYO010000336.1:0-1113 GCA_031410115.1 Rhodanobacteraceae bacterium
GATTTGCCCGATAAACTAACTGCGCACCCCCACAAACTTTGAGCTGCTGCGTGCGACTGAATTTTGGATTGCTGGCCTGCGCCCAATTTGCTTAAGCTGTCAATCGCTAACACCACAACACAACGGCACCGCGAATGCGGCGCGATAATGTTTGATCGACTGCCCGATACCCGTCCGCTTTGCGGTGGACTATACAATTGATCGTTAGTGCCCTGGAGATGCGGTTAATGACAACTCATGCCCACAAAAGCAATAGGCTTTTCCATTGGTCCGGCGTAGCCGACATACGAAATTTTCTTACCAAGAATAAAGAACCAACCTTCGTCGATCGTGTTGCATACCGCTAGCTCAGTCCCTACAAACGAATCTGAATTTTCGATTTGTGTAAATTCCAATAGAGATTTGGCTTGATTGAGATCCGAGATTGAATACGTTTTCTCATCGCATCTTCTAAATGTTGGACCCGGTGATATCTCTATTTTGCCTATCCCACTCGAAGATCTAACAATGTATACCTGTGCTCCATCTTTCAGTGGTACCGGAACATGATTTCCAGGGCCTTTCACCAGTGGTCGGCTGTAAACTTGAGAGTCCACAACACAATGAATTGCCACTGGTTTCGTTGCTGAATGCAAAAACTGGGTAGCTTCTTTAGGCGCTGTATGGCACGCCACTAGCTGAAACAAGGTAGTTTCTAGAAACAACAGTTTGATCAGCAATCTCATCTGAAAAGCCTTTATTTAATTTACACGCAACGCCGCTTGGACATCCCTAGGTAGACGAGAGCACGACCGCCAAAGACCGCATGGTCGGACTGCAATTTTTTGTTAGCCTCCGAACTTGGCTGCTTTGCACTGCCTTAACATGGCGAGTCGCGAAAGACTTAAACGAAGCGCCCAACACAACAGTTTTTCACCTGCCCGATGTTCCACAAATTTTGAAATGCGGCGCGCGACCGAATTTTGGATTGCAGACCTGCGACAATTTAGCTACAAAGCCCGCGCTCAATCGGCTCGATCTTTGCTGCGCTAACAATTAGCGTTTATCTGTCGCGCCAGCCAAGCATGCTCTTGGCGCGGTGTTTGTCGCGATAGATAAACCTTGTTGGACTGA
>JANNYO010000337.1:0-14580 GCA_031410115.1 Rhodanobacteraceae bacterium
CGTGTTGGCGGTGGCAATTGTTTTGCTCGCGCCTTATGTTTTACGCATGTTTGGTGCGCTGCAAGCTCGACCCAAGGCCGCGCGTAAACACGCCGAGCTAGCCCAGCACGACGCCGATTTACCCGAGCATCTGCCGGCCGATTTGGCGGCGTCGGTAACCCAGCTTTGGCAGCAGGGCAAACGCCGTGATGCGCTGGCGCTGCTCTATCGCGCTGGCGTGCTGCGCGTGTGCGAGCGTTTGGGGCAGGCACCACCCAAAGCCGCAACGGAATCGGACTGTTTGCGTTTGGCGCGCGAACTCGCCGCGTCAGATCGCCATCGCGCGCTGTTTCCGGCTGTGGTGCAGGCCTGGCAGGGTATTGCTTATGCCAGCCGCGAACCGAGCTTTGTGCACATTCAAGACCTGCTCGCCAGTTGGCAGATGGATACCACGCAAGCTGGGCAAACGCCGCCGCCCGTTAGGCTAAATCCGCAGGCATGAATACGCGCGCCGCAAACTCGGAAAAAATGACCGGCGTTTTGGCAAATCGCCCGCTGCCAAATCGTGCGTTGATTGGGTGGCTGCTTGGTGCTGTTTTTATCGCCGCAATCGCATTCTGGTGGACGCGGAACTACGAACGTGTGAGTAAGCAGGTCGATTTGCCACTAAGCGGCGCCGCCAGCTATAACCCGCTGTTTGCGCTGCAAAAAACCTTGGAAGCAGGCGGGCTAAAAGTGCGCTCGCACGCGGACTTACGGCTCAGCGCGCTCAACCTTGGGGTAAACGATACGCTGCTGGTGCAGGGCCATATGCAAACGCTCAGTGCCGCAGATGTGCATACGCTGCTTGCCTGGGTCAACGCCGGTGGGCATTTGCTCGCAAGCCTGCCGGTGGCAACTGTTTTGCATCGCGAAACTGAAGTTGACGAGGGCGACAGCGACAGCGACAGCGCAGATGAAGTGATTTCGCCGGGGCTGGACAGCAGACTTTTGCATCAGCTCGGCATCAAAGTCGGGCCATCGCCAAACTGTGCACCTTTGATTATTGATACGCCTAAATTGCGGCGCAGTTGGTGCCCGGTACTGCGCTTTTTCGCGACCGATGCCGGTGCGGTTGCTGGCGAAGACGATAACAACAACGACAATGAAGACGAGCCTGCGCTAGCCGGCCCCGAGCTGAAATGGCAATGGCGCTGGGGTGATGCGAAAAGTGGCTATGTGATGGGCTATGCGAACTACGGACTAGGCACAATGACCTTGGCGTCGAGCTTTAAGTTGCTATCCAGTGATCGTTTGGTGCGCGCGGAAAACCAAATTTTGGCGCGGCAACTTTTTCTTGCAACGGTTCAACGCGGTCAGCCAGTGCATTTGATTTATGGCAACGCGATCCAGCCGCTGTACGCGCAGGTGTTGCGCTGGGCGTGGCCGATTTTGCTGCCGCTCGCGCTTTTGCTGCTGGCCTGGGCGTATGCACGCGCGGCGCGCTTTGGGCCTTTGCGCGTGCATGAAAATGCGCCGCGTCGCGCCCTGTCGGAACATGTCGCCGCCGCCGGTGAATTCGCTTTTCGGCGCGCGCGCTGGCAGCCGTTGCACAAAGCGATGTTGGACGCCGCGCTGGCGAAATTACTGCGAAAACATCCGCAGCTTGCAGCGATACAAGGCGATGCGCTTGCCGACGAAATTGCTGCCCTTTGCGGTTTAACCCAGGCGCAGACACGGGCCGCACTGTTCCCGACCGCGCTTGATCGCCCTGAAAGTTTTATCACAGCAATTCGTACTTTGATGCTTTTGAGAAATCACCGATGACTATGCCTCCTGAACTACCGATCATGCCGCCCTCGTTTTCCAGTGGGCAAAACTCGCCACAAAACGCGCCGCAAAACATCGAGCCCAAAGCGGCTGCGCCGATCGCACCCGGTGCGGTGCAAGCGGGCGCGCTGACCGCAATCACTGGTGATGCACTGCACGCCCGTATCGAGGCGATTCGCGGTCAAATTGCACTCGCATTTGTCGGGCAAGCGCAGGTGCTGGATCAGCTGCTGATCGCGCTGTTGGCAGGCGGCCATGTTTTGCTTGAAGGCGTGCCGGGTTTGGGTAAAACCCTGCTGGTGCGGGCGCTTTCATGCGCGCTGGATTGCGCTTTTTCGCGCATTCAATTCACCCCGGACTTGATGCCCTCCGACGTCAGCGGGCATTCGTTTTACGATCCAAAAACCGAAACCTTCAAAATTCGGCGCGGCCCGGTGTTTACCAATTTACTTCTGGCCGACGAAATCAATCGGGCACCGGCAAAAACGCAATCAGCGCTATTGGAAGTGATGCAAGAACAGCAGGTCACGATTGAATCACGCAGTTTTAGCCTCAGCCCGCCGTTTATGACGATTGCGACGCAAAATCCGGTAGAACAGGAAGGAACCTATCCATTGCCAGAGGCCCAGCTGGATCGGTTCTTGCTCAAAATCTTGATGCACTACCCAAGCTTAGGTGACGAAGTCAATATGGTCAGCGCCGTGACTCTCGGGCGCGCGAGCGCTGAGTTTGACTTGGCACGCGTGCGCGCGGTGGCGCGACCTGAGGATATTTTGGCGATGCAGCTGGGGGTTGCCGCCGTGCGTATTGATCCGGTGGTTTTAGATTACGCCGTAAGGGTGGCGCGCGCGACGCGGGAATATTCTGGCATCGCGCTGGGCGCTGGCCCACGCGGTGGTTTAGCGATTGTGCGCGCAGCGCGGGCGCACGCGGTGCTGGAGCGGCGCGATTTCGTCACGCCTGATGACGTGCGTGCAGTGGCAAAACCGGCGCTGCGCCACCGCATTAGCTTGGCACCGGAGATGCAAATTGAGGGGCGCGATGTCGATGCGGTGTTGGATTTAATGCTGACTAAAGTCGAAGCGCCGCGCCGCTAGAACGGATTTCCAGTGCAGAACTTGTTTTTCCGTGTCGCCGCCCGGCAAGACTTGCTTGCCGTGTCGCCTGATCGGGCGGATTCAATCCTATGAAACCCAGCGTGGCGATGCTGTGGGCGCTGTTGGCTTTAAGCGCAGTCGGCGCAATGCTGGCGTTTGGTTTGATTCCGGTCAACGCATTTTGGACCGCGTTTGCCGCGCTGGTTGGTTTGGCTGTGCAAGATGCAATTGGCTTGCGCAAAATTGTGACGCCAAGTGTTACCCGGGAGATCTCAGCGATTATCACCGTCGCGTTAGAGCATCGCGTGGTGTTGCGCATTCGTCAGGCGGCTGACACGGTCGGCAAAATGAAGCTCGACGTATTTGATCTGCACCCCGGCGACTGGCCGGTGTTTGGATTGCCCCGAAGCATCGTGCTAAACGCCGGCAAACAAATTGAACTGAGCTATCAATTGACGCCGACACAGCGCGGCGTGTCGGTGTTTTCAGGCTGTGCGCTGCGGCTGCATTCTAGTCTGCGGTTTTGGACGCAAACCCGAATTGCGCCGTGCCCACAGACAGTGCGGGTGTATCCAAATTTTGCGCCGCTGGCCAAATTGGCGCTGGTGGGCATGGATCAGGCATCGCGTGTGGTAGGCGCGCACCTCAAGCGTCGGCGCGGCGAGGGCACAGAGTTTCAGCAGTTACGCGAATATCGTGTTGGTGATTCGATGCGGCAAATCGACTGGAAAGCCAGCCAGCGCGCGCGCAAATTAATTTCACGCGATTATCAAGACGAGCGTAATCAGCAGATAGTGCTTTTGCTGGACACCGGGCGGCGCATGTTGGCGCAAGACGGGGTTTTGACGCATTTTGATCACGTGCTGAATGCAAGTTTGATGGTGGCCTACATGGCGCTACGCCAGGGTGATGCGGTCGGTTTGATGGCGCACGGTGGGCCGGCGCGCTATATCGCCCCGGTGCGTGGTTTGAGCTGCATTGATACCTTGCTCAACGGTGTATTTGATCTGGTGCCAGAACCTGTTGCGACCGATTATTTGGCGGCGGCAGCGCATTTAAGCGTGCGCCAGCGCCGCCGATCGCTGGTGTTGCTAATTACCAATGCGCGCGATGAAGATATTGAAGATTTAACCGCCGCCGTGCGCCAGCTCCAAAAGCGCCATTTGGTTTGCGTTGCTAGCCTGCGCGAAGCCGCACTAGATGCCGCTTTAACCGCACCCATCCACAGCTTAGATCAAGCGGTTATGGCAGCCAGCATGGCAAACTACGTCGCGCTGCGAAATCGCGCGCATCAGGCGTTGAAAGCCCAAGGCGTGCATGTTTTGGACGTCAATTGCAGCGAATTACCTGCGGCTTTGGTTGAACATTATCTAGCGGTAAAGCGATCCGGTTTACTCTAGGGATCGGGTTAAAAAATTCTAAAGGACTTTGCATGAGCAATTGGTTTTACGCCGATCAAACCCAACAGCGCCGCGGCCCGGTCACGGACGAACAAATCCGCATTGCGTTTCAACAAAACCAAATTTCGGAAAATAATTTGGTTTGGACCGAAGGTATGGCGGGTTGGCAAACGCTTGCCAGTGTCGCCGGGCAGCTTGGCATTACCCTTGCTGCGGGCCCGCCACCGATGCCGTTTGGCGCTAATGGGCCGGGTCAGCAAAATAATTCTGGCTACCCGAATCAGCCGGTGTATCAAAATGCCAACGGCGTGGTGTTGATGAAGTCATCCGGCGGCACTAGCGGCTGTTTGATCGCAATTATTGTGGGTGCCTTAGCCGTGGTGGTCTTTTCCATTTTGGCCGCAATTGCTTTGCCTGCTTATCAGGATTACACCGTGCGCGCGCGCCTGACGAATGCAATGTATCAAACAAAAAGCCAGCGCATTATGGTGGATGAATTTTATCAATCGAATCAGCGCTGCCCGGAAACCAGCGACATGCAATTTGTCAGTGCGACGAATGGCCGGGGACCTGATCCAGTGCAGTCGCGGGTGATGGACAATCTGCCTGACGGCAGCTGCGCGATGGTGCTGACATTCACGCCAAGTGCGGTGCCAAACGGCGAGCTCAATACGCTGACACTGATACGCAACACCGATGGTAAGTGGCGTTTTGAAACCACAATTCCGCCGAAGTATTTGCCAACTGCAATGCGCAAAAGCAGCGATTTGAACTAGGGTCAGCCGCCAACCGGATCGCTGAAAATTGGTACGCCGAATTGCATTCGGCAAGTGGGCTAAGCCGAAAGCCTGTGCAGACTAAAACTTCGTCTACCAGGTCGAATCGTTTAAGTTGCACTCAGCGTGAGCGAGAGCGAGACGCCAATCCGGCGAATCAGATGCCCAGCAACCACGCTAGAAAACGATCGCTAAATCAAGGGTTAATCGGTCGCCTGCATCGGCTCTAGATACTTAAACTACTCTGATTTCAAGAGATAAGGATGATGGCAGTTTGCCTGCATTGGGTATTTGGTTAAAGGCCAAGGTGATGCAGGGCGGCATGCATGGACGAAGAGTGACAAATTTGCCGGGTGCCGTTGCTTGCGTTCTTTGGTGCAGTCATTCTTGCGGCCTAGCTTCGCCCCGCCGCGCTTGCGAACACGGTCGATTTTGCCGCTTTTTCGATCGCCAGCACGGCGGGGTGCTTGACGCGTCGTTCGGTGGTGATCGCAAACACCTGAGTGATGATCGTGGCAGCGCGGCCGAGCTCAAGCACTTGATAGCGCTGGCAAATTCGTTCCGCCATGGCGGCTGGCGCGGTAAAAACGCCAGCCCCAGCCTGGCCAAATTCTTTCATCAAGGCGCTGTCATCAAATTCGCCGACAATCATTGGGCGCAGCCGGTGGCTTTCCAGCCAATGCTTTAGTCGAACGCGAATGGCAAAATCTTCACTCGGAAATAGCATGGGCGCACGCTCTAGCAGCTCAGGAAACGCCGTCGTGCCAGCGGGCCCTTGCAGTCGTTTAGCTAAGGCTTTGCTGGCAAAAAAACTCAAAGCACTTTCGCCTAGTAAATGACTGTAGCCGCGCACGTTGAGTTTGCTGGGCATCGCACGGTCGGCGATGATTAGATCCAGCTTGTGCACGGCAAGCTCAGAAAGCAGGCTGGCTAGGCGGCCTTCGCGGCACACCATACGAATCGGATCTTCAAGCTGCAGCAGCGGTTCTAGCAATTGATAGGCCACAGTTTTGCCAACTGAATCGACGATGCCGATGCGAAACTCCATCGCGGTGCGCTTGTTTGGCTCGGCTAGTTCTGCCATTAGGTCATCGGCCGTGCTAAAAATTTCGTCGGCATAGTTCAAAATGCGTCTGCCAACGTCGGTCAATTCGACGCCGCGCCCGACACGTTTTAGCAGCTTGGCAGCCATTGCGACTTCAAGTTCAGCAAGTTGCCCACTGATGGATTGCGGCGTCAAGTGCAGCTGTTCCGCCGCGCGCGCCAAGCTGCCTGTTTTGGCAACCATCCAAAAATAACGCAGGTGTTTGAAGTTAAGTTGATTCATTGCGAAGTTCGTACTTGTTAATAGTTCGGTTTATTCGAAGTGTGATCACTGTTAATTCGACTTGTACGATGTAAACGTCGGCCCTATCTTAATCGCACCAGTCCAGAACATGACTGCCCCACCAACTAAAAAGCGGAGATTCCTATGAACATTGTTATTCAAGCGCAGGGTTTCGAACTGACGGATGCGTTGCGCGAACATACCCTGCGCCGATTACGCTTTTCCCTGCATTGGGCCGGGCGGGATGTCAAACAAGTAGAGGTCAGGCTTTCCGATATCAACGGCCCAAAAGGCGGGCTCGACAAGCGCTGCCATTTACAGTTTCGCTTGGCTAACGCCACAGAGGTGTCCATTGAAGATACCGAAGATGATCTTTACGTCGCGGTTGATCGCGCCATTGAGCGCAGCAAACGAGCCATCACCAGAAAACTAGAACGTAAGCGCGCCCAGCGGGTTGCTTTTGCGTACATCCCCCTTGCCAACGATTGGAGCTGAGAAATGAGAACCATTAACGCAGGCGGCATCGCAGCCACGGTGCTCGCGCAGGTAAGACGCATTAAAACCCGCACGTGGGTACTGATCGGTGCTGCATTCATGTGCAGTCTCGCGTTGGCCGCGTGGGCTGTGATTGCGTTGCTTGGTGCACTGTGGGGCGGTGCACAAAATATAATCGGCACCGCACCTTCAGCGCTTGAAGCGGCTAAGCAGCAAATCGCACAGCATGCCGGAGCACTTTCCACCGCCGCGAAAGAACAGCTCGCGCAAGTGCCCCAGATCGCGTTGACGGCCGAGCAAGCCAAAGCTGAACTTGCGAAAAAGGCCGATGCGCTTACCCAAAGCGCACGTGACACGCTTGCGCAAAGTGTGCCTGATGTCAGCGGCGTCATCGATCAAGCAAGCCAAGCCAGCTTACAAGCGGTTGCTGCGGCGGCGACAGTCGCTGGGGTCGCGCTCGCCAATGCGCCGGTGCTGCCTGCCGAAGCGCTTCCCGCGCGTGATGTTTCCGGTGAAGACTTGGGCCCTGCACGATTTCAAGGCCTGGCGCGCGTGGCGTGGCGCAACGCCAACGAAGGTACGAGCGTTCGCTACGAAGGCCGCGCTGACTATGTCGATGTGCTCAAGCACTACCAACGCGAATTTAGCGCGCTGGGCTACAGGCAAAGTGTCGTCAGCGCCACGCCTGAGCAGGAAACGCTGCGCTTTAGCAAGAACAGTGAAGTGCTGACTGTCAAGATTGAGCGCAAGTCACCACTGGTTTCGGTTGATATCATGAGTGGGTCGAGTTCCTGACGGTGATTAGCGAGCGCGGGGTTGCTTGCCGCGTGTCAAACAGCGCGTTTGGCGCGGTATTGCGCACCCGGCAAAGCGATCAAATCGGCGTCTTGCGTCAGTCTGTGATTAAACTCTGCAAAATACCGACGTCTCCAATGCAAAAATGGCTTTTATGGCAACTGGATCCAACACGCTCACATTTTTTGTTGATCAGCTCAATGGCATTGCACTGGGAACAGTCACCGCTAAAAAGATGTTCGGCGAGTACGGTCTCTATCTGGACGGGCTGATGTTTGCGCTTGCCTGCGATGATCGGTTGTTTTTGAAAACCAAAACGATGCCGGATGATTTGGTCGCCCACTTTTTCGGCAACCGTACGCCCGCCTATTCCGGCGCAACAGGTACGTCCGAGCTTGCCGTGGAGGTTTTGGAAGATCGTGAGAAATTGAGATTAGTGTTGCAAGCGACCTTGGCAAATTTGCCGGCGGCGCCGTTAAAAGTGAAGCGTAAACCGGCAAAAGGTGGGTTATGAGCTTTACTACTATCAACGGTGCCGGCGCACTCACTCAAACCCATTGGCAAAGAAACCATTTCGCGTATCTGCAACGAATAACAGCGCGGTCGCTTGCACTCGGCCGCTGGAGCCATTGCGTTCACCGGAGGCGGTTGCGCTCTGGACGCGGACGAAAACATTTTGGCCTTGCGGTAATGCAGCTGCTGCAAATTGCCATCCGCCCGTGATGCGGGTCATCGGGCCCAGGTTGACAAAACTGTTGGCACTGCCCGTCAATGAAAACGCCAAAATAGGCGCAAGTGCCAATATTGGCGCGCTGCCGCTACGCAGCCAGCGCACGTCGGAGTTTACGAGCGACAAGTTTTCTGTTGATTCGTTTGCCAAGGCAAACAAATTCTGCAGCGCGGCTTGCGCGGTGGATAAGCGATCAATGCGACCACTCGGGCTGCCGTTTAAAGCAAGAAAATTGCCGCCGATCAGTGCGCGCCCATCGGCTTGTAAGGCGACCGCGCTGACGCCATCGGGCGTGCCAGCGGTATAGCTGGTGTCCAATGAGCCGTTGGCGTTGAGCCGAGCTATGCTGTTGCGGGTGACGCCGTTGATCTCGGTGAAGTCGCCCACCAACAGAATCCGGCCATCCGTTTGCACGGCAAAAGCCTTTACCGTACCGTCTGCGCCGATGCCTGGGTTAAAGCTGCTGTCCAGTGTGCCGTCAGTATTGAGCCTAGCGATTCGGTTGCGCGCGGCGCCGTTGATGAGGGTAAATTGGCCAGCCAATAGGATCCGGCCGTCGGCCTGCACGGCGATCGCAGTGATCTCATTATTGGCTTGGGCGCTGATGTTAAAGCTGCCGTCGAGCGTGCCATCGGCATTGAGGCGTGCGATGCGCGCAGCAAAGCGTCCGCCGACCAAGATCCGACCATCGTCTTGCACGGCGAATGTATTGACCCGAATGCCCGCAACAGTGCCTGGATCAAAGCTGCTGTCCAGCGAACCATCGGTATTAAGCCGCGCGATATTGTTGCGATCGATGTTGTCAATGCTGTTGAAAGTCCCGCTCACCAGCACACGACCATCGTTCTGCACAGCAATGCCATGGATCGGGTTGGAAATGAGGCCCGCATCAAAGCTGGTATCAAACGAGCCATCGGCATTCAGCCGCACAAGGCTACTGCGCGTGTTGCCATTGAAACTGGTAAACCCGCCGCCGACTAGGATGCGGCCATCGGCTTGCACTGCAATTGCAAAGACGTCGTCATTCGCGCCCGTGCCGGGATCAAAATTAGTGTCTACCGTGCCACTGACGTTGAGCCGGGCGACGCGATTGAGCGCGTTGCCATTGATGCTGGTAAACAAACCGCCCAAAAGCGCTCGGCCATCTGCTTGAACAGCGATGGCGGTGACTTCGCCATTCGCTGCCGTGCCGGCATTGAAGCCATTGTCCTGCGCACCATTGGCGTTGAGCCTAGTGATGCGATTGCGTGCGATGGCGTTGAAATTTGTAAAGTCTCCGCCGACCAGCACACGGCCGTCAGACTGTACGGCAAGCGCCAAAACAACGTCATTTGCGCCGGTGCCCGGATTAAATGAGGCGTCAAGTACGCCGTTGGTATTGATGCGAGCGACTCTATTGCGCAGCGTTCCACCAATGCTGGTGAAGTTGCCACCCAGCAACACCCGGCCATCCGCTTGCAAGGCGATCGCAGTAACGTCGCCATTCGCGCCGACGCCTGGATCAAAGCTGCTATCCACGACGCCACTGGCGTTTAATCGCGCAATGCCATTGCGCGCGACACCATCCACGTTGGTAAACACGCCGCCGAGAACGATCTGCCCGTCAGGTTGTAAGGCTAGGGAAAAAACGCTGCTATTGACGCCTGTGGCGCCGGTGCCTGGATCAAAGCTGGCATCCAGCGAGCCATCGGCGTTCAACCGGGCGATGCGGCTGCGCGCAACGCCTTGTAGGGTGCCAAAGTTACCGCCGACGAATACTCGGCCATCAACTTGCAAAGTCAGCGCGCGAACTACGGCATTTGCTCCCAAGCCCGGGTTGAAGAGGTTGTCGATCGTGCCGTTGGCATTGAGCCTTGCGATGCGGTTTCGCAGCGTGCCGTCGATGTCGGTAAATGCGCCGCCCAAAAGGACTCGACCATCGGCTTGAATCGCAATGGTTCTGACACTGCCATTCGCGCCACCGCCGGGATTAAAGCTGGTGTCTAACGTGCCATTTGCGTTGAGTCGCGCAACGCGCGTTCGCGTCACGGCGCCGACTTCCGTAAAGGCGCCACCTAGCACCAGTTTGCCATCAGCCTGTAAAGCAATGGCAAACACTTCGCCGTTGATCGGAATCGGTGTAAAGGTGGCATCGAGCTGCCCGTTTACTAATAGGCGTGCCACTCGTTGGACCGGCTGGCCAGCGATTTGTGTGAAAGCGCCAGCAACCAGCAGTTTGCCATCCGGCTGTACCAGCAAGACCCCGATGCTGCCGTTAGCGTCTGGATTGAACGCCACATCCTGCAGCTGCGCCATGGCATGTTGGCTTGCGAAAACCAAAAATGAAAACATCCAGGCACGACCCAGAAAGCAGCGAAGCCAATCTGAAAATGTTCGTGAAGAAATTGTCATAGCTACTCCCAGATTGCGAACCAAAATATAGCTTATTCACCGACATTATCTCACGCACAAACTGCCGAGTTGAGCGCAGAAGTCAGAACGCTGCGGCAGACGATGTTATTGCCCCGTTAAATTCACCGAGAAAGCCCTTTCGACATCGTGCGTTGGGGCATCGGTGTGGCGCGTGATAAGCCGGTCGGCTTTGTTGGCCTGCTTTGGGTGGTGTGCTTAGTGATTGCCTTTGTGCTGGGCAAAAATGTTTCGCAGGCAATGCCCGCGGCACAGCGCAGAATTCGCAGCTACCGCAGCAATGTGCGCCTGAAAACGGCGCCCACCGCGCCAAAACTTTCGCTTGAAGCCAAAGGCGTAGACATCGAAATCCAAGCGGATCGGCAAAGCGCTTGCCTTGGAAAATTCACAAGAAAACGCGTGTTCGACCATGGGTGCCTACTCAAATCCATCCCGCAAAATCACCTCACTCAAAGCAAACTCATCGGCGCCAATATCCCAGGGCGGGCTGCGCACCTGCTGGTCAATATCATCGCTAAAGTTTGGCTGCGTTTGCGCTAAACCAATCGCTGCACTGCTGGCTAACAATCGGCCGTCGGGGCTTAGCGTTAACGGTGCTTCGATGCTCATGCTGTCCACTCCTAGCGCGCTGCGCCATTGGCTTAAGCCGCCTGAGGCGAGCGGTGCGCCGGGCCTTGCATCGGCGAACACGCAGTTGCCAGCAGTGCGCGCATAAAAATTAAAGTTGCTTCCCGGGGGGCCGTTTAAGCCCGATAGGCCGCCGAGTTCATTGGCCCAGCGAATGCTGAGGCAGCGCGCATGGCTTTGCTTGACGATGTTATTGAGCAAGCGCGGATTGCTGTTGGCGGGGCGCCCGGCGATCGGGTCGAAGTCTTGCAGGGTCACGCCAAAATAGAGCGCCGCGTGGCCCATGCGCGCGGTATCAATCAAGGTGTTATTGACGACGACGCTGTCTTTGCTGGCGTAAAGGCCAATGCCGGCGTAGTCAGTACGTTGCACGATGTTGTTGCGCACGGTGCCGTTGATGGCTTCAAAATAGCCGGGGTTGACGCTTAAATCAAAAAATTCTGGGCTGGTATCAAAGCCCATGAAAATGCCGCCTTCACCGCAGTTTTCCATTCGGTTTCGCTCGATCAAAACATTGCGTGCACCGCCTTTGAAATACAGACAGTTGGTGGCGATATCATGGATGTAGCTGTCGGATACATGCATGCCATCGGCGTTGACGTTATCTAGGCCCTCGGCGTTTTTGTCCTCAAGCGGCGTGCCGGGCGGATAGGCACGGCCAGAGTTATAAATTTCGCAGCGCCGAATTGTCAGCTGATTGCTTTTGGGCGTGACTTTGACCACGTCGCGCCCAGATCCATGCAGTTTGCAGTCTTCCAGCACGACATTGCTGGCACCCACACCGTTGGGGTTCGCCACTTGTTCCCAATCGGTTTGCAGAAACACCGAATAAATCGTGCCACCTTCGATTTCCAATCGTGAGATCACGCTGCCGGATGCTTCCGGGTCAATTTGTAGACAGATACCGTCGGTCACCGTGATCGGACAGCGCAAAATCGCCCACTCGCCGGGAAAGGAACGCAGCGTCAAACGTGTGCGCAAGCGATACTCGTCCGCCGCATAGACCGTGCCGCCAGCGCTGCCGCGCAGCGTAATTTTATCGCCCGCCTGCGCAATGCCGTTCGCTGGCTCAAGCACGTGCAGCAGCGTTTGATAAGGTGCCGCAAGGCTGCCCGTACCGGTGCTATTGTTGCCGCTGGGGCTGACAAAAATTTCCCGCGCGCTGAGCGTGCTGCTGGCGGTGAGCGCGATCAACGCGTAAGACGCGATCAGTGCGGTAAAACGCTTGGGTTTGTTGGAACTCATTGGGCGATGCCTTGCATTGCAGATTAAAAACACCGGCCCGCGCTCAACGGTGCCGCGACATCTTCAAAATCGCTGCGCATGATCGCATCTCCCACCATCACGGTGAATTCGGACTGATTGCCATCAGCATCGACCGCATTGGCGATCAGTGGCAATACGTTGCCGCCGTCGCTGGGCGTCAGCGTGAAGTTTTTCGTGCTTTGCGCCTGTGCCGCAGTAATCGTGTCGCTGCCAATAAACTGATTCGGGCCACCGCCGCAGGCACCGCGAAAGAAGTTCACGGTGACCGGATACGTGGCGTTTGCCACGGCGGTATCGACGCGATATTGCAGGTTGGCGCTGGCGCTACCAGATGGTAGGAAATTAACGGGTAGCGTCAACGCCGGAAAGTTCTGAACGCGATTTGCGCCTTCATCCAGATCATTGACATCGTTTGGCGTTGCGCCGTCTTCACCGCTGCCATTCGGGCCGGAGTTATCCCAGGCAATGCCGCGATTGCCGATGTAGCGATTGAACGAACCTTGGGCGCCGCGACCGCCGCCCAGATGTGCCCCGGCACTGCCGCCGAATGCGATCAAATTCGCCTGCCCAGGCGCTACGCCGCCGATTTGCAGGGGTGCTGCATTGCCCGTAAAGATAGCAAACGTCGCCTGGACTTGGGTTGGGCTGGCAGGATTCAAACCATTACCCAGTGGCAAACGACCACTGACGTCGGTGCCGATAAAATTACCCTCGATGCGCAAACCCGCGAACGCACCCACGCTGCTGGTGCTGGAAATTCTGACTGCATTAAAGCGATTGCCGGAGATCACATTGCGCGCGTTAGGGTCAGTGCCGCCAATCAGCGTGTTCGTCGCGGTATCCAGGCTAATGCCGTCGTCGTTGGCGATAGCCGCAGTGCCAGCGGCATTGGTGCCAATCAAATTGCCCTGAATGCGCACATTATTGTTGGCGCTAAACGCGACAAACCCGCCGCGCGTGCCGCTGATCAGATTGCGCGCCGCCGGATCGGTACCCCCGACAATGTAGCCACCTTGCCAGGACGTGCGCACGCCAAATCCTTGCGCACCGTTGACCACGGTGGCCGCCTGCGTGCCCAGAATATTGGTGCCCAAGTAACAGCCCTCAATGCGATTGGCATTGAGACCGCCCACAAGTATCTGGCTATTGAACAAGCTAATCGCCAAACCACGAATCACGCTCGGCCCGTTGGCGGTAAAAGTGGTGTCAACTTCTAGGCCATTGATGACGCTTCCCGGTGGCGGCGTGGGCGCGCGCAGTTCGATTTTCAACGTGCTGTTCAAACCGCCCTGGGCGGGTGTGTTGGTATTTTCCACGGCACCCGGTTGGGTGTAGCCGTCAATCACGACGGCTTGTTCCAGGCGCGGAAGTTGCGCGGTTGGAACCAGGATTAGCCAGGTTTGTGTGGCGGTTTGGAAGCTGGGATCGGTGTTGGGAATATTGAAGGCGATGGTGTCCGCAGCTGCTGTGGCGTTTGCTGCAGTGATCGCACCGCGCAAGCTGCATGCGCCGCCCGCACAGCTGTCAGTGGCTAGATCGCTGGTGGTGTTGACGGTGAAGGTGGCGGCTAATGTGATTGGGCTTAAGGTGATGATGGTTAGGATAGTTACTAAATAGCGCATGGGATTTCCAGGATTATATTGATTGGCACGAATAGCTCCTTCTCCACACCCGTCAGTAATTTCGCAGCAAGATGATGGTGTGGGGAGAAGGATGGGATGAGGGGTTTGTTTGAACGAACGATGCGGTGCTGTTGAAGATCGTGCGTGCTCGCGGCCCCTCACCCTAGCCCTCTCCCCGCGCGAATTTATTGGCACGAAATGAGTGTTTGGGCGTGGAGAGGGGACTGGTTGCGCGACAGACAGCTCCT
>JANNYO010000338.1:0-3776 GCA_031410115.1 Rhodanobacteraceae bacterium
CCGAGCGCC
Source organism: Rhodanobacteraceae bacterium (assembly GCA_031410115.1). Classification (GTDB taxonomy): domain Bacteria; phylum Pseudomonadota; class Gammaproteobacteria; order Xanthomonadales; family SZUA-5; genus JANNYA01. Next base: position 10 of record JANNYO010000338.1, read on the forward strand.
AGCTGTACGGCGAACGCATTAAGCGCGAGCGTAAAAAGCGCGGCAAAGTGCGCGACCCAGCCAGCATTATTGCGGACTTGGGCGAGCTGTCCAAAGGTGCGCCGGTGGTGCATGAGGATCACGGCGTTGGGCGCTATTTCGGCCTGCAAACGCTGGAACTAGATGGCGTTATCCAAGAGTTTTTAACCATCGAATATCAGGGCGGCGACAAGCTTTACGTGCCGGTTGATAAGTTGGATTTAATCAGCCGCTACACCGGTGCAAACCCAGACACCGCACCTTTGCACGCCTTGAGTGGCGATGCCTGGGAAAAAGCGAAAAAGCGCGCCGCGCAAAAGGCCCGCGATGTATCGGTTGAACTGTTGGAAATTTACGCCAAACGCCAAGCGCGCCAGGGCATTTCGATCATGCCGGATCGGCATTTGTACGAGCAATTTGCCGCCGACTTCCCGTTTGAGGAAACCCCCGATCAGCTCAGCGCCATTGAGGCTGTGCTGGAAGATCTCAAGCGCAATAAGCCGATGGACCGGCTGGTGTGTGGCGATGTTGGCTTCGGCAAAACCGAAGTCGCGCTGCGCGCGGCGTTTGCCGCCGCCACCGCTGGCAAACAGGTGGCGGTGCTGGTGCCAACGACTTTGTTAGCACAGCAGCACTATCAAAATTTCCGCGACCGATTTGCCGATTGGCCAGTAACCGTCGATGTGCTGAGCCGATTCAAAAGCAAAAAAGAAGTGACGGAGGCGCTGGTTAAAATTGCCGCTGGCCAAATCGATGTGATCATCGGCACGCACCGTTTACTCAATCCGGATTTGGTGTTCAAAGATTTAGGGCTGGTGATTATTGATGAAGAGCAGCGCTTCGGCGTGCGCGACAAAGAAAAGCTGAAAAAAATGCGCGCGGAAGTGGATTTGCTGACGCTGACCGCAACACCGATTCCGCGCACGCTGAATTTTGCCCTGAGCGGCATTCGCGATTTGTCGATTATCGCCACCCCGCCTAAACAACGCGTGGCGGTGAAAACCATTATTTCGCAGGCCGATCCAGGTGTGATCCGCGAAGCGATTGAGCGCGAACTGTCGCGCGGCGGCCAGGTTTATTATCTGCACAACGAAGTCGACACCATTGAAAAAGCCGCGCGCGAAGTGCAGGAATTAGTACCGCAATCACGCATCGCGATTGCCCACGGGCAACTGCCCGAACGCGAGCTTGAACAGGTTATGTTGGATTTTTACCGCCAGCGCGCGAACGTGCTGGTGTGCTCAACGATTATTGAATCGGGCATTGACGTGCCGAGCGCGAACACGATCATTATCAACCGCGCCGATAAGTTTGGCCTAGCCCAACTGCATCAGCTGCGCGGTCGGGTCGGGCGCAGCCACCACCGCGCCTTTGCCTATTTGATTGTGCCGCCCGGCAAAGTGATGACGGCGGATGCGGAAAAACGCCTGGAAGCAATTGCGAGTTTGGAAGAATTAGGCGCCGGATTTACGCTGTCGACGCACGATTTAGAAATTCGTGGTGCCGGCGAATTTTTAGGCGAGGAGCAATCCGGGCAAATCACCGAAATTGGCTTTAGCCTCTACACCGAAATGCTGGAGCGCTCGGTCAAGGCCCTGAAAGCCGGCCTGATTCCAAATCTAGATGAGCCGCGTGATCGTGGTGCAGAGATTAATTTGCACCTCGCCGCACGCCTGCCGGATGATTATTTGCCGGACGTGCACGAACGCCTGATGCTGTACAAGCGCATCGGCGCGTGCGCGGATTCGGACAGTTTGCGGGAGATGAAAATTGAGCTAATTGATCGTTTTGGCCTGTTGCCGGAACCGGCGAATCACTTATTTGACGTCAGCGAGCTGAAACAAATCGCAACTGACATGGGCATCAAAAAGTTTGATCTAGGCCCGCGCGGCGGCCGAATCGTGTTTAGTCCGAAAGCCAAGATCGACTCGGCGGCGGTGATTCGCTTGGTGCAAACCCAGCCGAAATGGTTTGCCTTTGAGGGTTCGGAAAAGCTCAAGCTAAAACTGGAAATCGAGGCACCCGCCGAGCGCATTAAAACCGCGCATGAGCTGATGACGCGACTGCGCTTAAAGTGAAGACGGTGCCGGTAACCTCAACGCAACGCACGCTGCGCACGGGCGTGGTGGGCAGTCCTTTTTTGGCGCGCATTGCGCTGCATGAAGACCGCGTTGATGCGGCGCAATATGAGTTTAATGTCGCCGCAGTGATGCGCGGTTTGCCGTTGCTATTGAAAACCCCGGTGACATTTTTTGTCGGCGAAAATGGCTCCGGCAAATCAACACTGCTCGAGGCATTAGCTTGGGCGATGGGCTTTTCCGCGCAGGGCGGGCACAAAACGCGGGCGTATGCGGAACACACAGACGGCCACGCGCTCGGCCGTGCATTGGACTTGAGTTGGCGCCAGAAAGTCAGCGACGGTTTCTTTTTGCGCGCTGAAACTTTTTTTGACTGGGTCGAGTATTTGAAAAGCACGGGCAGTCGCTTTGCGCCAGAACTGGATGGCTGTTCGCACGGCGAAGGGTTTTTAAAACTCTTTGAAGACCGCTTTGAGGACGGCATGTATTTGCTCGATGAGCCCGAAGCGGCGCTATCGCCCAATCGCTGTTTAAGCTTTTTGGCGCTGATGCATCAGCTGGCACAGCGCCGCTGCGCGCAGTTTTTAATCGCCACGCATTCACCGATTTTGCTGTGCTATCCGCACGCCACAATCCTGCAATTTTCGGATTCCGGCATTCGCCAAATCGCGGTGTCAGAGTGTGAGCACGTCAAACTTACGCGGGATTTTTTAAACGCACCCGAACGATATTTCCGACATTTGTTTGAGGCTGCGGACTAATGCCTCGCAACGGTTACGCGAGGCTTTAGAACGCGAAGCCGCTGCTAAATAGTGCATTGTTTTGCCCTTAGAACAAACGCAGACATTAAAGTAAACCCCGGCCTGCGCCGGGGTGACACCATTTAATTCCGCACCTCAAACCAGTTCAAATTCCAGTTTTCAACCGTGCACAGCATCCGAATCGTCTGCGTGCTAGCACTCAGTGGAACGCTGGTGACAATAGTTTGGTAAGACTGCCAGCTACCGGTGTTGGGCACGGTGACCGTCGATAGCACTGCACTGCACTGCCTTTTTTAATCTGCATCTGAGTGTTCGAGAGCTGCGAGGCAGCCCGCAAATTTAACGTGTATGTGCCCGCCGTTGGCACCGTAACGGTGTAGTCCATCCAATCGCCGTTTTGCACATAGCCCACGTTTAATCCGCTGCCTACATCGCCCGTCGGCTCGGTTTGGATGCCGCTCATGGCTGAGTAGTTTTCCGCTTCGATTTTGATGTTTGTTGGTGCGCTGACCGTAACATTCGCCGTCGCGGTTCGGTTACCGTCTTGCGTTTGCGCCGTGACTGTGGCGCTGCCCGCTGCGATCGCGTTGACGACACCCGCTGTGCTGACGCTCGCGATAGCCGAACTGCTGCTGCTAAAACTGATCGCCTTATTGCTGGCGTTGCTGGGCAGTACTGTGGCGCTAAGCTGCGCAGTTTGGCCCGTTCTGAGCGCAAGCGTGGTCGGGCTTAGGCTAATGCCGGTCACCGCAATCGCACTGTTTTTAAACTCAAGCCAGTTCAAATTCCAGTTCTGGACGGTGCACAGAATGAGAATCGTCTGCACGCCAGCGTTTAACGAAACGGTGGTCGATACGGTTTGATACACCTGCCAATCGTTGGTGTTAGGCACCGTGACCGTGGACAGCAG
>JANNYO010000339.1:0-4303 GCA_031410115.1 Rhodanobacteraceae bacterium
GTACGACTGGGGCAGGCGCAATGGCGATACCGTCGATGTTGGAACCACCGCCGACTGCGCCGACCAAAGTTGCGGCACCAGTAGTGAGGTTCACTCTAAAAAGGCTTGAGTTGTCCGCAGCGGCACCGGCTATCCGTAAAACGGCAAACGCAGTGCCGGTTCCGGACTGAATATCAAAGCCACCCTGAGCACCCGTGGTAGCCACGCCGAGTGATCCAATTGTGGTCAATGCGCCGGTATTGGGCGATGGCGTGCCATCGACACCGCCGATCCGCACCAAAACGTCCGTGGCAAAATCCAATCCAAACAGCGTCGTCGTCGTTGTTCCCGCCGTATTGTTACTGTAAGCAACTTGCGTGACTTGGGGCGGACGGGCCAGTCCAGGGTCACCGGCCACATAAGCCAAACTGGTATCTGTTCCCGCCAGCGTTCCGTCTATTGGGTTTAGGCGAATGCTCAGACCGGCATCATTTATCACGCGAAGCCGATCAGGAACCGGATTAAAATCAATCCCATAAAATGGTGCGGTTGCAAGCAATGGCGTGAAGCCGGCTCCGACGGTGGTCACCGCACCGGTGGTCGTATTGATAGTGACCACGCGGCTGGAGGTCGTTGACACCACAACACTATAAAGCGTGCCGGTAGCTGGGCGAAAATCTAACCCGATCAAAAACTCACTCGCGGTGAGTCCGGTCAAAGCGACATCGGATACCAATGTGCCTGGCGACGCCGCATCAAAACTAACCAAGTGGTTGTTTGGCGCGTTATAAGCAAAGATGGTCGGCGCCGCTTGCGCACTGCCGAAAATACCGAGCGTCATACCTGCTGTAAGCGCGCTAAATTTCAAAAGCTTGGTCATCGATCCTCTCCGAATGGGTTTGTAAAGAAGTTGTATAAAATGCGTGACGGAAGTTACTCTCTTCGTCGCAAAACTTCAAACCCGTTAGCAAACTGATGATCTCGACCGCTGAAAAGCATACGAAATTTAGGCCACCTACTTCTTATTGTGCCGCGCCAGCACTTCGCGATAGTTTTTTAAATTCGTATCGAACTGTGTCTTGGCCGTCAAACGCGCGGCTTGCCTGGATGCAACGTAGGCCTTTTGCGATTCGATCTGCGCGCGCTCGTTAACGATCATCATTTTAATTTGCTCTGCCACCGGCTTGCCAGCGCGCTCACTTTCGCCGGCGGTCGCAATAAGTTTGGCTAAGCCTTTTTGACGCGAATCAATATCACCTTGGGTGGACGTGATTTGTTGATCCAGTAGTTCCACATTCTGTTGATAGTTACGCTGCAAATCCGCTTCGCTGGCATAGGAATCCATCAAACGCTGATCGGCTTCGGCGCGCTTGGCTTGATCAGCTTTTGCCGCTTCAGCGCGTTTCGCTTCTGCGGCCGCCGCAACAGCATTTTGTTGGTTCGCCTGCGTATTAATCGGAATGCCCTGCGCATTGAGTGTTTGGCTGCCTAGCCCGGTTTGCGCGCCAGGCTGGCTGTTGCCAAAATGCGTCACACCTTTTTCATCCACCCACTTGACGATTTTTGCTGCGAACGCGCTACTGGCAAAACAAATCGCTGCCGATAAGACGACGAGTTTTACTGATTGCATAAGTTTTACTGAATTCATGGCGGTGCTCCGGAGCAAAGAAAATTAAAGGCAGGGCGAATATTAGTAGCGACGGCTGAAGCGGCGTCAAACAAACATTATGTTGCGCCATACAAACTGCGGTACGCCAGCAGTGCATCACGATTTTTTACTAAGTTGACATCGGTTTCAACGAACGCTAACAAGTCGTGGAGGGTGGAAACCGAAATCACTGGAATTTGAAACTCTAGCGCAACTTCGCTGGCAGCAGAAAGTGTTGCACCGGCATCCTGACCGCGCTCGGCACGATCCAATGCAATTAGCACCGCCGCCGGAGTTGCCCCTGCGGCGCGAATAATTTGCACGGATTCACGTACCGAGGTGCCGGCGGAAATCACATCATCCACAATCACCACGCGCCCCGCCAATTTGGCGCCCACTAACAGGCCACCTTCGCCGTGATCTTTGGCCTCTTTCCGGTTGTAGCAAAAACCGACATCGATTTTTTGTCGCAAATACAGCTGTTCGGCGGTGGCGGCGGCAAGGGCGATGCCTTTGTAAGCTGGGCCAAAAAGCATGTCGAATTTGACGCCGCTTAGGGCTAAACAGTCGGCGTAGGCAGCACTCAGTGCATGCAACGTTTTGCCGGTGCAAAACAGCCCAGCATTGAAAAAATACGGGCTAACGCGCGCGCTTTTCAGGGTGAATTCACCGAATTTAAGTGCGCCAGCGTCGGTCGCTGCGCGCAAAAAATCGTGCTTAATTTCAATCAGTGTTCTGGTCATGCGCTTTTACTCGTCATCAGCGTTTTCTTGTCACCTGCGTTTTCTCATCACCTGCGTTTTCTCATCACCGGCTTGCTATGATTTCCGGCTATTTTCGCAACTGAGTGTAGCGGTGCCAATCTCTATTCGTAAGCTTACGACGCTGACTGCGCTCAGCTTTAGCCTTTTTGGACTTGTCTGTGCCCCGGCACACGCACAAAAGCAGCAAGTTGCGATTGCCATACACGGCGGCGCTGGGGTGATTGAACGCGCCAGTTTGACGAAAGAAAAGGAAAGCGCAATTCGCGCGGCGCTAGAACGCGCGGTGCGCGCCGGGTATGCGCGCTTGACCAAAGGTGAGTCCAGCTTAGATGCGGTCAGCGCCGCGATCCTGATTTTAGAAGACTCACCGTATTTTAATGCCGGTAAGGGTGCCGTCTACACGGCAGATGGTACGCACGAATTAGACGCTGCGATTATGGACGGCGCGCATCGGCGTGCGGGCGCGGTTTCAGGGCTGCATCGGGTGAAAAATCCGATCCTGCTCGCGCGTGCGGTGATGGAACATTCCGAGCACGTCATGCTTTCCGGTGCGGGCGCAGAAGCGTTTGCGCGATTGCAAAATATCACCTTAGTGCCGCCGAGCTATTTTGACACACCAGAGCGCCTACAGGCGCTGCGCGATGCTCAGCAATTAGAGAAAGTGAATCCGCGCGCTGCATTGCCGCACCGGGCCTACTTTGGCACCGTTGGTGCCGTGGCATTGGATCAAAGTGGCGAGCTTAGCGCGGGCACTTCAACCGGTGGCATGACCAACAAACGCTTTGGGCGTATCGGTGATACCCCAATTATCGGCGCAGGCACCTACGCAGATCGCAACTGCGCGGTATCCGCAACCGGGCACGGTGAGTACTTTATGCGCTCCGTGGTTGCATATGACATTTGTGCGCGCGTGGCCTATCGCGGCAGTAGCGTGCGCCAAGCAGCGGAAACGGTGATCCTGGACGAACTCAAAAGCCAGGGCGGTGAAGGTGGTGTGATCACGATCGACAGTGCCGGCAAAATCGCGATGCCGTTCAATTCCGCCGGGATGTACCGGGCCTCGATTGATGTTGACGGCCATGTGAGCGTCGAGATTTTCTAAACGACGCGTGACTTGGGTATAGTTGCGCGTCTGGTTTATAACCTTAGTGACACCGACATCCATGCCTGAACTCAACTCGCCCGATGTATCGGCGCTTTCACTGAAACTGCGTACCGCCATGCTGCGCATCGCTACGCATCGCTTTGATTCGGTCGGCCCGCACCTAATGTTTTTGTTAGACGAATGCCGCGCCGCCCTGGGCGTTAATCGGGTCAGCCTGTGGATTTTCGAACGCGGTGGGCAACGCTTACAACAGCGCATGCAAAGTGATGATGGTGCCATTACCGCCACCAGCGCGGTGGTGATTGAGCAAAACAATTGCCCACGATATTTTGCCGCGCTGCGCAGCGATTTTTGTGTCGATGTAGAGGATGCAAAAACCGACGCCCGCACCTCAGAGCTTTACGAAGACTACCTACGACCAACCGGTATTCAGTCGATGATGGATTGCGCCGTGCGTGCACTCGGCGATCAGGTCGGCGTGCTGTGTGTAGAGCACAGCACACGGATGCGGGCTTGGCATATTTTGGAGCAGTCTTTTATCAGTGGCGTCGCCATCCAGGTGTCGCTTGCGCTCGAACGTGACGAGCTGCGCCAAGCCAACGCGTCGTTGGTCAAACGCGTACTGTTTGATCAGCTCACAGGCTTGCCGAATTATTTGCACTTGGACGATGAATTAAATCAATCGCTCGGCGATCTTAGCCGGGGTGGTTTAGGCGTCGGTTTGGTGTATGCCGATATTGAGCAATTTCTATTGATCTGTAACAGCTTGGGCCAGTCGATTGCGCAATCGCTGTTGCTTGCATTGGC
>JANNYO010000340.1:0-2061 GCA_031410115.1 Rhodanobacteraceae bacterium
GGCGCGCTCGGCACCGCTGAAACCTACGATGCGCGCTCTATTCATGCCGACAGCGAAGACTTCGGCAACCGCATCGGCGGCGCACAGCCGCGTCAACCGCGCGCCGATTTTCGCGGTGGCAACCCAGGCAACCCAGGCAACTCGGGCAATCGCGGCCCGCGCAGCTTTTCCGGCCCGATGGACAACGCCCACCCGCACACACAAGATGCCAACCGCCCGGAAATCGACGGCAACAGCGCGCGCCCAACTGGCGGCAATAGCGGTGGTCGCAATACGCAGGGCGAGCCTGGGCAAAACCACAGTCACAACCCAAATCAAAATCCGCGCAACGCCAACAGCCGAAACCGCAATCGAGGGCGCGGCGACCGTCGTCCGATTGAGAACACAGGCTCAGCCGAAAACACCCGCCCAAACGCCCAGCCAAACGGCGCGCCCCAATCGAATCGCGAACAGCTGAATCGCGAAGCCCGCCCCGCGCGTGAACCGCGCCCGCCGCGTGAGCCACGTCCACCGGCATTAGACGCCAACGGCGCACCGATCGCACGCGCGCCGAATGACGGCCGCCCACCGCGCAATCGCAACCGCAACCGCCGCCGTGGCCCGCGCCCCGATGGCGGCGCACCCAGCACACCGCAATCCGCACCGCCAAGCGCGGGCAACGAATAGCGCCACCGGGAATCCAGCATGAAAATGATCGTTGCCATTATTAAGCCCTTCAAACTCGACGACGTGCGCGAAGCCTTAACCGAAGCGGGCGTCAGCGGCGTTACCGCAACCGAAGTCAAAGGTTTCGGCCGGCAAAAAGGCCACACCGAGCTCTATCGCGGGGCGGAATACGTGGTGGACATGCTGCCGAAGCTCAAACTTGAAATCGCCGTCACCGACGAGCAAGTGGACGGCGTCGTCGAAGCCATCGTCAAAGCCGCCGGCACCGGGCGCATTGGCGACGGCAAAATTTTCGTCTACCAGCTGGATCAAATCGTGCGCATCCGCACCGGCGAAATAGACGCGGATGCGCTGAATTAGGCGCGCAATCTAAAATGTGGCGCGATTAGCTTGAATCGCGCCAAGTTTTGGGGCTAATCGCGCCATGATCGCGCCAATATTTAGGCGCGATTACTTTAACTGCGCCATAATTGCGCCATGCCGCAACTTTCCTCTGAACAAATCATTCAAAACGCAGTTGACAGCTCAGAGGCAGGTCTGAGCATCCTGGCCTTACAGCAGCTATTTCCAGCAGTGTCCCGCCGAACCTTGCAGCGCAAGCTTGCGCGACTGACAGGCTCCGGCTTCGTCGTGGTGCAAGGTGCCGGCCGCGCGGCACGTTATTTTTCCGCCGAAGTATCAAAGCAAGCCGCCGTTTTTACGCCGACGCAAGACGAATTTCCCCGCTTCATCCCCATTTCAAGCGACAGCCACGACATCCTTGCCTACGTTGATCGCCCATTACATTCGCGCACACCGGTAGGTTACCAGCACGCGTTTCTCGCCGATTACTTACCAAACAAAAGCTTCTATCTGCCCGACTCAATGCGTCGGCAGCTGCACCAAATCGGCGCAACCGCATCTCAGGCTCAGCCCGCTGGCACCTACGGCCGGGCGATTCTAAATCGCCTGCTCATCGACTTATCCTGGGCGTCCAGCCAATTGGAAGGAAACACCTACACCCGTCTCGACACACGCGAACTGATTGAACATGGGCGCGTGGCAAGCGGCAAGGACGCCAGCGAAACGCAGATGATTTTGAATCACAAAGCCGCTATTGAGTTGCTGGTCGACAACGACCAAAGCCTACGCTTCAATCGCTTCACGCTGATGAATTTGCACAGCGCCCTGGCAGAAAATTTACTACCCAACCCCGCCGACGAAGGCCGGCTACGCAGTCACACCGTTGAAATTTCCGGCAGCGTTTACCGCCCACTGGCAATCCCCGCCCAGATTAGCGACGGTTTCGATTTGATGCTGGCAAAGGCCGAGCAAATATCCGACCCGTTCGAGCAATCGTTTTTCATTATGGTGCATCTGCCGTATTTACAGGCATTCGCCGATATCAACAAACGC
>JANNYO010000341.1:0-2381 GCA_031410115.1 Rhodanobacteraceae bacterium
GGCAAATCATCCGGCGTAGTGACCGGCGTTGGCTCGCGCTCAAGCCATAGGTGCGCCCCAGCATCGTCGAACGAAACAGCCGTGATTCCAGGGACAGTGTCGCCGTCGAGGCAAAGCGATCGATCACGGTGTCGCTTACGATGGGTGCACCGGAATCCATTTCCGCGCCATGCCAAGCCGCAGATTCCCCAGAAAGCATGCGCTTGTACTTGTCTAAACGCAGATAAACCACAGCACCCAGAACCACAATCAGCGCAAATAAAAAAGCCAGCTTAGTTTTCATTTTGTATTGCTCGCGCGCGTGCTCATAACCGTACCCTGCAGCTCAAAGCGAATCGCCGCCGCACTGCTTGGCTCGACGGTATCGGAAATTCGCCCCAGTAACGCCGCACCCGCAACATTTAGCGTTAACTCGCGTGGGCCATCTTCGGTCAAATAGTTCGCGCTCAACGTCGCGTAGCTTTGTTCGCAGGTGGTTGTGTTTAGACAAATCGCCCTGAGTTTGCTCGCCCGGCAGCGCGCAACAAAAGCGTCCAACTTTGGCTTTAGCGCACTAAAACGATACTGCGTTAAAGCGGCAAAATTGCGATCAGAGTAATCATCAATCCGCACATTTTTGCCATAGCGATCCATGCCGAGTTTAAACAGCAATTCCAACACTTGATCGATATCGCTCTGCACCGGAAGCACGGCTTCAAATCGCTGAATTTGCAAAAATGGCATGAATTCGTCCCCAGGTTTACGCTCTCGTTGGTCTGGGTTGCGCGCCGCACGCAAGCGATCTTGCAACACTAGGACGCCTTGTTTCGTTGTCACTAGAGCCCGAATCGCGTTGATGCGAAGGTCAATCTGCGCGCCCGCTTGCGCGGGGCTAATGCTTTGGGCGCTGACACCCCCAGCAATAACCAGCTGGTCCGGCGCGATTTGCTCTTCGCAGGAATACGTCAGCTGCTGGCGCACCGGTTCGGTGGCGTACACGAATCCTGGGGCCAAAAAGAAAAGTGCAAGTGCGATTAAAAAAACGGCGCTTTTCGGATTAAAAAGTCCTCCGATAGAAACCTGCCGTAGCCTAATAGTGCGCATAACTTTCCCCTCGCTAGCTTATCCAAGAAGTGCAGCTTAACTTAGCCGCAGCGCCGCGCAAACACAGCGCGCATGCGCTAATCTTGCGCACCAAGATTTGCGGGTGCTCGGCAGTACGCCGTTGCAATCGGCAAAACTTCCACTCTATTAATTTAGGAAAAAATCATGGCTGATCCCGTTTTGAATATTCCCGCTGACGGCGCAAAAATCACCATTAGCAACGGCGTTTTGAATGTGCCAAACAATCCAATCATTCCCTTTATTGAAGGCGACGGCACAGGTGCAGATATCTGGCGCGCTTCGGTGCGGGTGTTTGATGCAGCGGTGGCAAAATGTTACGGCGGCGCGCGCAAGATTCATTGGATGGAAATTTACGCCGGCGAAAAAGCCAATGTGCAATTCCAAAGCTGGCTGCCCGATTCTACGGTGCAGGCTTGCCGGGACTATTTAATCAGCATTAAAGGGCCGCTGACCACGCCGATTGGTGGCGGTATTCGGTCGTTGAATGTGGCATTGCGCCAAATGCTTGACCTATATGTCTGCCTGCGCCCGGTGCGCTATTTCAAAGGTGTGCCGAGCCCAGTAAAGCGCCCTGAAGCAGTCGACATGGTGATTTTTCGCGAGAACTGCGAAGACATTTATGCCGGGATCGAGTTTGAGCAAGGTACCGATGCGAATAAAAAATTCATGGCATTTTTGAAAGAAAATTTTGCTAAAGAATTCGGAAAAATTCGTTTCCCTGACACGTCCGGCATCGGCATTAAGCCAGTCAGCAAAGATGGCTCTGAGCGCTTGATCCGCTCGGCGCTGGAGTATTGCATCACCAATAAGCGCAAAAGTTTAACCCTAGTGCACAAGGGCAACATTATGAAGTTCACTGAAGGCGCGTTCCGCAACTGGGGCTATGCTTTGGCGGAATCTGAATTTGCCGCACAAACCTACACGTGGGATCAGTGGGAGCGCACCAAAGCCGCATCCGGTGAAGCCGGCGCCAACGCCGAGCAGGCAGCCGCGATCGCAGCCGGCAAAATCATCGTCAAAGATGCGATTGCCGATATTACTTTGCAGCAAGTTTTGACCCGCCCGGCCGAGTTCGACGTGATCGCCACGCTCAATTTGAACGGCGATTATTTATCCGATGCGCTTGCCGCCCAAGTCGGCGGCATTGGCATCGCGCCGGGTGGCAACATCAACTATAAAACCGGCCACGCGGTGTTTGAAGCCACGCACGGCACCGCGCCAAAATACGCCAACTTGGATAAGGTCAATCCAGGCTCCGTGGTGCTGTCAGGCGAAAT
>JANNYO010000342.1:0-1431 GCA_031410115.1 Rhodanobacteraceae bacterium
GCTCTGCCCTTCGACAGGCTCAGGGCGAACGGATCTTTTGCAAAAAAATCAAACATACTGACCGATCAATCGGTGCGTGTTGGTTTTGGTTTTCATACGTCACGATTCTCCGGAACCAGCAGCGCCAGCAGGCCCGCAATGATAAAACTGACGCCACCAATCACTAGCGCGAATAGGGGCTGATCGTGGAAAAACCATTTCAGCATCACGCCCAGCAGACTGGCTGCAACAAGCTGAGGGATGACGATAAAGAAATTGAAAATTCCCATGTAGGTGCCCATCTTGTGCGCCGGCACATGATTCGCCAGCAGCGCATACGGAATTGACAGGATCGACGCCCAGGCGAAACCAATACCCACCATGGGCAGCATCAGCCAGTTCGGATCTTTGATCACCGTAAACGACAGCAGCGCGGCGCCACCCAGCCATAGGTTGACCAAATGGGTTTTGCACGAGCCTAAGCGGTGCTGCATCCCGGGAATAACCGTGGCCGCCAGGGCGGCAAAACCATTGTAGGCGGCGAACAGCACGCCGACCCAATTGGCACCGCTGTTAAATGCTGCACCAACGGTATCGGTGGCACCGAAGTGCACCTGCGTCACTGCGCTGGTGGTGTAAATCCACATTGAAAACAACGCGAACCAGGAAAAAAATTGCACCCCTGCCAAGCGCCCCATCGCAATTGGCATTTGCTGCATGTCCGACACGATGTTGTAGAGCATGCTGTCCTCGCGCAGCAGCGGTGCGATACACATCGCGCCGCCCAAGCCGACCAGCAGGCCGGCTAAAACATACAGCTCTTTTTCCATTTGATAGTGCTGCACGGCAAATCCGAGCGCAACGCCGAGCATCAGCCCGACCAGCGCGAATGGCGAGACTTTCGTTACCGCTTTTTCAAGATGCGCGGGGCCCGAAGCGATGGCATCCTCGAATTGAGCGGCAACTTCTGGCGGATATTCTTTAGTGGTAAAAAAGGTCCACTACATAGCGCCCAGAAAAATCGCGCCGCCGAGATAAAATGCGTAGCGCACGGTATCTGGGATTGCACCCGGCAACGCGGTGTTGGCAACGCCCGCTTGCTCAAGGAAATAGGGCAGGGAGCCACCGACTGCGCCGATACCGATAAAAAAGCTCTGCATCGAATAGCCAGCAGGCCGCTGCGCCGGGGACAACTGATCACCAATCAGCGCGCGGAAAGGCTCCATCGCGACGTTGATTGAGGCGTCCAAAATCCAAAGCAGCACCGCCGCTGACCAATACAATTTCCAGTTTGGCAAGGCGGACGAAAGCCAGGGCGCGTGCGGCATCGCAAATAGCGCAAGCGTCGCTAGCAGTGCACCGGCCATAAAGTACGGCCGCCGCCGACCAAATCTTCCCCTGGTGCGGTCGGAAAAATAGCCAATAATCGGTTGCACTAACAACCCCGTCAGG
>JANNYO010000343.1:0-2442 GCA_031410115.1 Rhodanobacteraceae bacterium
ATTCGCGCACATGTTGGGTGGTAATCACCTCATCTCGCAAGGGTGCCAAAGCAAACTTGCCACGTAATGGTGTGTTGGTATTGCTGCTCTGTGTGGCTGCCGTGTCTCGAATCAGTCTGGAAACTGCCTCGCCCAGGGAAATGCTGAGGCGCCGTGCGTAACTCTGCGCAGTCAGCATCGCGTCGTCGCTCAAATTAAGTGTTGTTCGCATTGTGCTTCCTCGAAATGTCAACACATCGTAACATCAAAATTACATCAGCGCATCATCAGCGCTTCACCCAGGTTTAAATCACCTTCTGCCCAATTGCCTTCAACACCGCGCGGGTGCGGTCGTTGACGTCAAGTTTTGCCATGATTTCCGACACATAGTTTTTAATCGTGCCTTCTGCGAGGTGCAGGGCGGTGGCGATTTCTTTGTTAGCGTAGCCGCCTGCCATCAGCCGCAAAATTTCAACTTCGCGCAGATTCAGGCCCAGCTCGGCCGCACTTTTAGGCGCGTGCGGTGTGGGGCTTTCCATTGCGGTGGTGGCTTTGGGCTCAAATAGGGTGCCGCCCTGACTTAACGTCAATATCGCTTCCAGCAAAATTTCTGGTGACGTGTCTTTCAACAAAAAACCCTGTGCGCCGGCTTTGCGCGCCTGTAAAAAAAGGCTGGGATCCTCAAACGTGGTCAGCAGCAGCACCGGCGTTGGGTCACGTTTTTGCCGCAGTGCGGCGGTTAAGGCAATGCCGCTAATGCCGGGCATACGAATATCTGAAATCACCACATCGGGCCGGTCGGCCTCGATATGGTTGAGCAGGGTTTGGGCGTCGCCCGCCGTGCGGATCAGCTCGATACCGGGCAGGCTTTTCAGCAGCGCTTCTAGGCCGGCACGCACCAGCGCTTGATCGTCGGCGAATACGATTCGAATTCGGCTCATGCGCTTGCATCCTTTAACGGCAAACGTGCGCGCAGTTGCAGCCCTGTAGTTTGCAGCCCCGTAGCTTGCAGCCCCGTAGCTTGCAGTCCAGCGGCCGGGCGATAGATCTCAAGGCTACCGCCGAGCGCTTTCAATCGCTCCACCATGCCATTCAAACCATTGCCAAATTTCAGATTGCCGCTGCCTTTGCCGTTATCGCTGACGGTCAGCAGTAGGTTGTCGCTATCGCTGGCTAGGGTGATTTCAACCGTGCTCGCATCGCTGTGGCGCGCGGCATTGGTTAGGCCCTCTTGCGCCACGCGCAGCAGTGCGATGGCGTAATCGACGTCCGGCGCGCGCGCTTGCGCTTCAATCCGCACGACTACATTTGGCCGCTTCCAACCAATGCCTAACTGGTTGAGCGCGTGCGCCAAATCGATGCCTTCATGGGCGCGCAGCGTTGCCACCACGGCGCGAATATCGCTTAGCAATTCATCGGCAAGCGTGTGGCACAGGGCGCGCTCAGATGCGGGCAGTGCGGTTCCATCGCCTCCGCGCAGGGTCAATTTCAGCGCGGTCAATTTATGGCCGCAAACATCGTGCAACTCGCGCGATAGGCTCAAGCGCTCTTGTGCCCGCGCGCTTTCGCTCAGCAGTGCGCGCGTTGAAATCAGCTCGGCGTTGAGCTTTAGCAGCTCACTGTTGGCTAATTTCAACGCCTGTCCAGACGAGGCCATCATCAGCCCAAACAGTTGAAAACCTAAGTAGGCGGCAAAGCTGCTGATGCCCCAAAGTGGGGTGTTGCTTTTCATCAGGCGCCAGAGCAGCAGCAGATTGAGCGCCAATATCACCGCCCAAAATTGTGCGCGCGGCAGCTTTTCGAATAGTTTGACGCCGCCAATCACATACAGCGCCGGGGTGACGCCAAAGCCGCCAATATAAACCGCAATTCCGGCCGCAATCGGCATCGTCGCAAGGGTTGGCGACCAGCCCGAAGCGGCGCGCCGATCTTCAATCAGAAATGCCACGATGAACGCGGCTGCGGCCGCCATAAACACCGTGTGCTCAGCGCCCTTGAGCTGGAAATACTCGCTCAACACAATCGCCATCCAGGTCATGAGCGCCGAGATAGTCAGCATCACCGAATTGACGGTCAGCGGCTTTGGATGATTGGAATTGAGCATGGCGGCAGAATCCAGTGCTGCGCCCGGCAAGTCAAGGTTAGGGTTGATGCGAACGCGCGAAAGTGACTTTGGTAACCTGTAAATGAAGCGACTGAGTCCGCCAGACTATTCGAATTTTACTTGACTAAAATATACGCAAATCTGAAAGGTTACTGGCAATAATTTTCGTAGAAACCGTTCGTGCTGAGCTTGTCAAAGCAGGTAGCAGTGAGCTTCGTGATGCAATTTGGCTTCGTTAGGACGCTTACGGCTCTGCCCTTCGACACGCTCAGGGCGAACGGATCTCTGGCAAAAAACTTAAAACATATTTTGGCTGGATCAATAGTTTAGCTAGGCTGATAAAACATAAATCCCGCCGC
>JANNYO010000344.1:0-5570 GCA_031410115.1 Rhodanobacteraceae bacterium
TTGCCCCAATCGGTGGTTTCATAGATATCAATGGTCTGAAACGGCGTTTTTTCCGAATGCAACAACTTTTTGACCTTAAAACCAATGGCCGAATTCGCATATTCGTGTGCTTCCACGAACCAGTCTTGATCAAGCTTGTGCATCGTGTGCCCTGTGTGAGTTAAATTTTTTTGCAAAAGCCAAACGTAGTCGCCAGCATTTGCAGAATTTTGGTTCAAATGTTTTGCCCAGGCAAAGCATTTATGGATTCCGATTTTCCAGAGTGTAAGCGAAGCATCAAGCCACAGCCACCCGGTTTCGACCCGCATCTTTTGCGCGGTACAGCGCGGCGTCTGCCCGTTGAAAAAGCGCACGCTCGTCAACATTGCTGCCCTGCAGGCTGCAAATGCCAATGCTCACGGTTACCTCACGTTTCGCCCAACTTGATTCCGCCACCGCACGGCGTATGCGTTCGGCGATTTTAGCGGCAAGCTCGGGCTCAGCCAGACTGAGTACGCAAAATTCTTCGCCGCCAAATCGCGCCGCCAAATCATCACCGCGCGTTGAGCGGGCGATTTCACCGGCTACTTGGCGTAACGCAACATCACCTTCGACGTGGCCAAAGGTGTCGTTGAAGCTTTTGAAAAAATCAATGTCAATAATCAGCAAACTGACCCATTCGCCGCGCGTGCGGGCATTTAAGGTTTTGGTGCGCAGCGTTTCGTTCAGCGCCATTCGATTCGCCAAGCCGGTCAACACGTCGACGCGATTGGACTTGCGTAAATCCTTGACCAAAGTTTCCAGCTGGTTTTGATGCATTTCCACCTCAAGCTCCGCTGCGCGCTGCGCGCTGTGGTCGCGCATCATGCCGATGAAACGCACCGCACCATCATCGACGGCTTCATCGCGCTCGAAGGCAGTAACCAACCAGCGCGCATTCGCTTCATCGCTGGTGCCGACACGAAAAACATGGCGGTCGCGCGTGCCCAGGTTGGTGGCACGGCCAATCGCATAGATAAATCCCGCGCGATCTGCCGGGTGGATATAGTCCAGCACGGAATCGAAATCAGCGCGGATTTGCTTTTCCCCAGCAGGGCCGTCTGACGCTACAAGTCCGTGTGCATCGGCTGTCCAGCCCAATAACTGTGCGACTGCGTTATCGCCGCGAAACTCGCCCGATGCCACATCCAGTGACCAAACGCCGCCATTTGCCGAGCGTATTGCCTGATGCAAGCGCCGGGTCAACCGCTCGGTACGCAGGGCATCTCGAGTTAAGCCTAGGATGCAGGATATTTGCCCAGCCAATGCCAGCAAGACGCTACGACGCCCACCCGACAGCGTGGGTGTGCCCTCAAGCATACATACCAGCGCACCAATCGGCACGCCGTCCAATGTGACGGGCTGGCTGATCAAATTTGCCACATCAGCAGCACCCGCGAGCAATTCGGGTGCAATATTTTGACCTGAGTTCAAGCAGCGCGCGCCATCAAAAACAACCATTGCGCTGCCGTTGGCTGCGCTCAATTGTCGGGCCAGATCCAAAATACTCTGCAAGCTGGCGCGCGCTTGTATCGACAGCGCGTCGAACACGCTTCTCAGCCCGATAACTTCAACGCCAGACATGGAATTCCTAAATTACGATGACGTCCGAGTCTAGCGCTAGCTAGGCCATATGCACCGCAACAAAAGTTGACGCAACTCAGGCAACGCCGATTTGTTCCGAAGCGTGTGACCGCAAACTTCGTGATGCGTTACGAATTTGTTAGGACATTCGCGGCTCTGCGCTTCTGCACGCGCCCCATGAACCTCGCTGCAAACAGCAGCGCCTTTGCCAACGAAGTGAAGCAATCTGATTGTTTAAGGCTAGATTGCTTCGCTGCGCTTGCAAAGAGGAGGTTCACGGATTGTGCAGATTTGCTTTCTTAAATGGATAACTCAGGACGAGCGGTGCCGAACAAGCCTACTTCAAATCGCAAAAGCAGTGCGCGTACATCGCGAACGGATTGCTGCGCGCATTGACCAGCATTGCCAAATCATTGCGCACTTGGCTCGCTGCGGTGGAGCCAAACACGGCGGCGGGCAAGGATTGCGCGTTCAGCGCTGCGCTGGTGGCCCTTACCGCTTTGGCGCTGAAGCTTTGCAAGAACGCAGTGATGCCGTCGGGCTCGGTTTCGATATAGCGCACGGTGAAGTTTGCCAGCTTGGCTTTGGCCGCAGCGGCTTTCACGGCGGCGTCTAAATCACCCATTTGATCAACTAAGCCCAGCTTCAACGCCTGCGCGCCGGTCCACACGCGTCCTTGGGCGACTTCATTGATTTGCTCAGGCGTTTTTTTGCGCGCCGTTGCAACTTTACCGATAAAATTTTGATAGCCGTGGTTGATCAGGATTTGCATGGTTTCGCCAAAGCGCGGATCCAGCGGTGCCGCCGGATCGCCAGCGGCGGCAAGCCAGGTCGTGGTCGTGCCACCGGAATGCACGCCGATTTTATCCAGTGCGACTGCAACGTTGGGAATGATCGCGAAAATACCGATGGAACCGGTGATGGTACTGGGGGTGGCGAAAACGCCGTCTGATGCCATCGAAATCCAGTAGCCGCCCGAGGCTGCAACGTCGCCCATGGAAATATAAACCGGCTTACCGGCAGCGCGTGTGACTTCAATTTCACGGCGAATCATTTCACTGGCAAAGCCGCTGCCGCCGGGTGAATTCACGCGCAGCACCAAGGCTTTCACCGCCTCGTTTTCGCGTGCTTTTTTCACCAGCACGGCGGTGCTTTCGCCGCCGATTTGGCCCTGAGGCGCTTTGCCATCAACGATGCTGCCTTCCGCGACAATCACGGCCACCGCATCGGCTTTCAGATCTTGCGGGTTGAGCAAATTTTTCTGACTTAAGTATTCTGTGAGCGAAATCTTGCGAAAATCTTGCCGGCCTGGATTTTCGTCATCGGTTACCAACGCGCCGTTTTTGATCATTAAATCGCGCATTTGATCCGGCGTTTTGAGCGCGTCGATCCATTTTTCGTTCAACGCCAGCTTGGCGGCATCGCCACCGACGGCGGCTAGGCGCTGGGGTAACTCTTCCAACACCGCGCGAATGCTGGCTGGGTCAATCTTGCGCATTGCGGCGTAGTCAGCCAACTGGCGATCCCAAACATCATTCATCCAATACGCGTCCGCTTCTTTCGAGGCATCCGATGGGCCATCGAGCAAATAGGGCTCGGCAAAGCTTTTGTATTTGCCAACGCGATAGACATTGACGCTGACGCCCAAGTTGTCCAGCGCAGTTTTGTAGTAACTGCGCACCCGGCCCAAACCTTCAATCAGCGCGATACCTTCTGGGTTCATATAAACCTTGTCGGCGGCGGCGGCGATAAACAGGCCTTTTTGCGAGTAGCCATTGCCGTAGGCAATAATTTCCTTGCCTGATGCCTTTTTAAACGCGTGCAGCGCGTCCGTTACTTCGCGCATGCTGGCCTGGCCGGCGGCAAAACCGGCATCAACGCGCAGAAATACACGGTCAATATTCAAATCTTTCGCGGCATATTCCAACGCTTTTTTGACGTCGCGGACACGCAGTTCCATTGACTCATCGCCCATGATTTGCGCGATAGCTAATTCTTGTGCGTCGCCCGAAAACTGCTCCACCAGTGCGCCGTTCATCGTAATCACCAGCGCAGACTTTGCTTCCAGCGCTTTCGCGCCACCGCTCATCGCTTTGACCGCAACGATCAGGATCAGCAGCGCCAATACGCCGAAAACCACGCGGCGCATGGTATTGAACGCACTCCAAATGCCGCCGAAGAACTGACGAATAAATCCTGGCTTTGCGGTGTCGCTGGACATAGAAGTTTCCTAAATAAATTGAATGCGAAGCGTAACGGTGGTTTGGGCGTTGCGCCAAGCGCAATAAGTCATGCTTTTTGATGTGCGCTGACATACCGGCAATCTGGTGCTGCGCGCGCGCCGATTCGCGCGCTACACTTGCGCCCTATGCGAATATTTATGCAAGCACTCCCCGGCGCAAACGACGCGCCAAAATATCTACAGCTGGTGCTGAGCCAAGATTTGCTCGGCGGCTGGACGTTAATTAAGGAATCCGGCCAACAGGGCGGTAAAATTCAGGTGAAACGCGAGCTGTTTTTGGATCTCACCGCCGCACAAGATGCCCTGATTAGCGCACGCGATCAGCAGTTAAAGAAAGGTTTTAACGTCATGTTTGCTGAGGGCGAAGAGTTGCGATCCACACCGCGCGCCGCACCAACGGCCAGCTTGCATGGCTAGCCGAAGTGTTTGCCTGCTTTACTTTGCGCTGCTATTCGACAGCGCCGCGTATGCAGCACCAGAGCGCTGCGTGCCAGATGCAAACGGCGGCTGGCACTGTGGCGTGGACGTGCAAATTAGCGACGCCGCAGCCTTGCCAGAACGCGAAACGCGCAGCGTGCCACCGGTGATGCTGATTGATCCAGCGCGCTTTGGCGAAGGTGATCTAGATGTTGATCTGGCGGTGCCTGTGGATGACTTTGCCGCAGCGCAACGCATATCAAGTGAACCTGCGGCAAAACCAACGGCTGTCTTCAAAACCGCTGAAACAACCGAGGATAAAGTTGCAACAACACCGGTTGAAGTTAAAACAACCCAAGTAAAAACTCCGGCGGTGGACGCCAGAACAAACGGCTACGTCATACAGCTCGCGCGCGCCGAATCTCCGCGCGGTTTTGACGCACTGCTGGCAAAAATTGGCCCGGCAGCGCGCACATCGCAGCGCCGCCAACTGATTGATGGCGGCTGGGTCTTGCTGTTGGGCAATTACGCCTCCATAGCCTCAGCGCGTAGCGCCATTCCAAATGGCATCAGCGGCGCATTTGCGCGCGCACTGTCTGATTTCCAATTTAATTAACTCAAGGTGTTTTGCCTTAGCAAAACAGACAGCAACGTGTTTTGCCTTGGCAAAAAAAATCAAACATTACCCCATGGAACCGATGAAAAACGACCGTTTCTTGCGCGCATTGGCGCGTTTGCCTGTAGACCGGGTGCCGGTGTGGCTGATGCGTCAAGCCGGACGCTATTTGCCCGAATATCGCGCCACCCGTGAACGTGCGGGCAGCTTTCTAGCACTCGCGCAAAATCCCGAATATGCCTGCGAAGTCACGCTACAGCCGCTCGCACGGTTTCCGCTGGACGCGGCGATTTTATTCTCCGACATCCTGACTATTCCAGATGCCTTTGGCCTAGGCCTGCATTTTATCGATGGCGAAGGCCCGCGTTTTGCCCGCCGGATTGAGTCAGCGGCTGACGTCGCAAAATTACCGCCAGCACATGTGGTTGAATCGTTAGCTTACGTCAGCGACGCGGTACGTTTAATTCGTAAAGAGCTTAACGAATCTGTGCCACTCATTGGTTTCTCGGGTGCGCCGTGGACACTGTTTTGCTACATGATGGAAGGCGGCGGCAGTAGCCATTATCACCGCGCCAAGCGTTTCATTTTTGATGAAAGCAAATCGGCACATCAGCTGCTAAATTTATTGGCAGATGCAGTGATTGACTATTTGCTGATGCAGGCAAAAGCCGGCGCGCAAGTGCTGATGCTGTT
>JANNYO010000345.1:0-15283 GCA_031410115.1 Rhodanobacteraceae bacterium
ACGGCAAAATTTAATCGGCCAGGCGGCAACCGCATCGCAGGGAACGGTAGGCTCCGAACAGCTTAAACAGCGGCCGTTATTGCGCAGCGGTGATTTGATCGAGTTCGTACCGGGTATGGTCGCCACCCAACACTCTGGCAGCGGCAAAGCCAGCCAGTATTTCTTACGGGGTTTTAACCTCGATCACGGCACCGATTTCGCCAGCTTTGTTGACGATATGCCAGTCAATTTGCGCACGCACGGACATGGTCAAGGCTATACGGATTTAAATTTCGTGATCCCAGAAATGGTGGGCGAATTGAAATACGAGAAAGGCCCATATGCAGTTGAGATTGGTGACTTTAGTGCCAGCGGCTCGGCGCATTTTCGCCTTGCGGATGACCTGTCGGCTGCCAAAGCTGAGCTGCGCGCGGGTTCATTTGGATTTCTGCGCGGGGTCGTGGTGGGTGGCAGCGAAATCGCTGGGACTCAAGTCAACTATGGCGTGGAATCCCACCGCTACGCCGGCCCATGGGATCAAATCGATGAGGATGTGGCGAAGAAAAATGTCGCGCTGAAATTCACCCGGAACATCGGCGATGGTTCGGGCCGGCTGCTGCTCATGGGCTATGACAACACCTGGAATTCGCCCGATCAAATCCCTCAGCGCGCGGTGGATCAGGGTTTGATTTCACGCTTTGGCTCGCTCGATACCACCCTGGGCGGCGCGTCGTCGCGTTACAGCCTTTCAGCGGGTTACACCAACGCATTTGCCGGCGGCGTGTTTGACGCGTCGGTCTATGGCATTGATTACGATTTGACGCTGTATTCCAACTTCACCTATTTGCTCGACGATCCGCAGCAGGGTGATCAATTTTCGCAGTTCGATCACCGAGGCGTTTATGGTGCGGCCATCAGCAACGTATGGGCTGGACAAACCGCGGGCGGCAATCCTTGGAAGCTGCGCGTGGGCAGCGATCTGCGCACCGATTTGATTGATGCGGTCGGCTTAAATCGCACCCGCGAACGACGCCTCATCGAAAGCATTCGCAATGATCAAGTGCGCGAGGCCAGTGTCGGTGTCTATATCGATGCGGAATACAAATTTAGCCCGCAGTGGCGTACCTATTTCGGCACCCGCGTGGACCGCTATGACTTTAACGTCACCGGCCTCAATTGCGGCTTTCAAGCGGCATCGTGCACGAATTCCGGTAAACGCTCGGCCAACATTAACTCGCCCAAAGGCAGCTTGATTTACACCATTGGCAAACCGCTCGAGCTGTATCTTAGCCATGGCCGCGGCTTTCATTCAAACGACGCGCGCGGCACCACAGCGCGCGTTGACCCGCGCAGTGGCGAAGCGATAACGCCGGTCACGCCGCTGGTCGCATCCTTAGGCAGCGAGCTGGGCGCACGGTTTTTCGTCAATGATCGGCTCAACGCAACCTTGGCGCTATGGCGCTTGAACATTGATTCTGAGCTGCTATTCGTGGGTGACGCGGGCAACACTGAAGCAAGCCGCCCAAGCAAACGTCAGGGCGCTGAAGCCGGTGTGTATTGGTTTCCGAGCGATATCTGGAATGTCGAATTTGAAGCCAGCTACACCGATAGTCGATTTCGCGGCTTTGATCCAGGCAGCAGCAACTTTCCTGTTGACTCGTTTGCCAAGGCAAACAAGATTCCCGGTTCCATTCCGCTGATTATCAGCGCGGGTATCAACGCGGAATTTGACGGCGGTTACTCCGCAACTGCACGCGTGCGTCATTTTGGTCGTTACCCACTGATTGAGGACAATTCGGTGAAATCAAACGGCTCTACGTTAGTTAACTTACGCTTTGCCAAGCGCTGGGATAAGTTGAGCCTGAGTGCTGACCTACTCAATGCGTTGAATTCCAAAGCGCATGATATTGATTATTTCTATGCCTCCAGACTGGCAGGCGAGCCCGATGGAGGCGTCGGAGACATCCATTTTCACAGCTTCGAGCCGCGCGCACTGCGCTTGAGTTTGGGCTATCAGTGGTAGGGGCTTGGCCGGGCGAAATCGCGTAGAAGTCTCGCCGAACAGGCGACACGGCAAAGAAGTCTCGCCGAACAGGCGACACGGCAAACAAGTCACCACTTACGTACGCGACGTTCGCGCAGCCACAGGGTTGCCAGCCACTTTTCACCGGCTAAAACTGGCAGCCCAGCGTGCACGCTGTCTGCGTCGACTTTGCCTGCGATCATGTTATCGAATACCACCACGCGGCCAAGTTTCGGGCTGATGCGCTGGTTCCAATGCAGAAACTCGGTTTCACCGCCCAGTTCTGGTTCGTTGAGATAACAAAACAGCGTGCGCATACGCTGCCCTGAAGTACCTGGGCCGATCAGATTAGGGTCGTGCAGATAGTCCCGATGGGGCTTGTATTCTTCATTTACGGCGTAATGCAAAAGGCTCAAGTCTTCGGCATTCAGCAGCGGCAATCCGGCGACTTGAATGAGCGCGCGCTCGATCAAGCGCACGGTTAAATTGGCGTGATTGGCGGCGATAATCGTTGCGCTGTTGGTGCGAAATGGCAGGCGCATGGCGCGCCCATTTTGCGGATCACGCACCAATGCGGGCGCCAAGCTCGGGCGCGCTGCATGGCATAAATAACTCGCTTGTAAGCCACTTAAAACAGCATCGAGCGTGCGCGCTGGGTTGCCGAATTTCGCTTCCGGCAGCACCAATACCTGTGCAAGCTGTTGTTCTAACTCACCAATTAGATTGTCAGCGGCGAAGTGCACGCTGCCTTTGAGCGTTGCCGCTAGCACACCACTGATGCGATCCCCCAAAGCTGCGGCTTTGGCAAGTGCGGCGGCATTGCCGGTACTAACACCCAGCGCACACAGTGCACGCGGATTGCCACCGTGGACAGCATGCGCAAGATGCTGAAAAAAAGCGCCCGGCAGGCGTGGCGCAGGATCCGACAGCGCCAAAAGCGCCAATAGATAATGTGCTTCATGGCTGTTTAGCCGTGCAGCACGATCAAAATGTTCCGTGGCAGCAATAACATTGGTTTCACCGGTCAAACCCTGCAATGCGAAAATGCCCAGCTCGACTTCTGCCTGGGCATTGCCTGCGAGTGCGGCGCGCTCAAACAGTTTGCGCGCACGGCTGTAGGTACCCAAATTGGCGGCTTCAACGGCGCGCGTAAAATCATCGTCAGACATGCAACGTCTCGGTCATAGAATGCGGCTGATCGCGCAATTGTGCACGCTCCGGCAGGGCAAAAAACCGCCGAGCGTTGTCAGTGGTGATGCTTGCAACATGCGCCGGATCTTGCCCGCGTGCATGAGCCACCGCCTGTAAAACAATGGGCAAAAATTCCGGCGCGTTGCGCCGCTCTTTCGGCTGCGGCTTGATTGTACGGGGCAGTAAATAAGGTGCGTCGGTTTCCAACAGCAAGCGGTTATCTGGGACATCACGCACGGCGTCAAGCAAATGTGTGCCGCGCCGCTCATCACAAATCCAGCCGGTAACGCCAATGTAGCAATCGAGCGCAAGATAGTCGTTTAGCGCCGCACGGGTATCGGTGAAACAGTGCACCACCGCGTTCTGTAACGCGCTGCGATGTGATTTCAAAATACTAAGAAAATCTTGATGTGCGTCGCGCTGATGCAAAAAAACTGGCTTGTTCGCCTTGATTGCGAGCGCGAGCTGACGCTCAAAAGCAAATTGCTGCGCCGCCCGCGTGGCGAAATTTCGGTTGTAGTCCAAGCCGCATTCGCCGCCCGCGCGCACAACATCATTGGCGAGTAAGTCCGATAACAACTCTTCGGTAAATTGATCGTATTCGTCAGCATGGTGCGGATGCACGCCAGCGGTGGCATACAAATAGCCTGGATGAGCCTGCGCCAACTGCATCGCGGCAACACTGCCCTCCTTACTCGCGCCGGTCACGATAATGCGCTGTACGCCCACCGCTGCGGCACGCTGCAACACAGTGGCTAAATCATTTTTAAAGCTGGTATGGCCTAGGTTGGCGCCAATGTCGATTAACGGGTGCATAGATCCGGCGCGGTTTCACTCAAACGGCTTGAATCAATAGCCTACCTGAGCGCAAGTGATTTCACCGCAGTCGATTTCAGCGCAGTCAAGACAGACGCAAGATGCGGCGCCAGCGCAAAACCGCCGGCACATGTTTTTCCGTGTCGCCTTCCGGCGAGACTATTGCGCACCTTGTTCCACAATGCAGGCGGGCAGACAGGAATTTTGCGCCTCTAACGCGGAGTTAACACGCGATTGGGCGGCCAGATGGTACTTAAGGCGCTAGATTAGCTCTCCAAGGAATTGACCGCGATGAATGCAACCGTAGCCCGCTTACACGCCGCGCCCCCAGTTTTGGCAGCCGTGCCAGGGCAAAAACCGCTTTACGCACCCGGAAAATTAGACCCTCAGCTACTCAAACGCAGCGCCAAAAACGTCATCGAAACGGAGTCCCGAGCAATTTACGCAATGATGGATCGCATTGACGGCGCTTTTATCGCCGCCTGCGAACTTATCGTTGCCTGTACCGGGCGTATCGTGGTGACGGGCATGGGCAAGAGTGGGCATATTGCGCGCAAGATCGCAGCAACCTTTGCTTCCACCGGCACGCCGGCGTTTTTTATGCACCCAGCCGAAGCCAGCCACGGTGATTTGGGCATGATTACCCCTGATGATGTCGTCATCGCATTGAGCAATTCCGGCGAAACCGATGAGCTGCTGATGATTTTGCCGGTGGTCAAACGCAAGGGCGTGCCGTTGATTGCGATGAGCGGCAATACCAACTCGTCCCTAGCTAGATTAGCCGATGCGCATTTGGACGTGTCGGTTAGCCGCGAAGCCTGTCCGCTTGGTTTGGCGCCGACCGCTAGCACCACCGCCGCTCTGGTGATGGGCGATGCGCTAGCGATTGCGCTGCTGGAAGCGCGCGGTTTTACCAGCGATGATTTTGCCGCAAGCCACCCAGCAGGCTCGTTAGGCCGCAGGCTGTTAGTGCATATCAGCGATGTGATGCACACCGGCGCTGAACTACCAAAAGTGCGTTTCGATGCCAGCGTCACCGAGGCGCTGATGGAGATGACGCGCAAAAATTTGGGCCTAACGGCGGTGGTGGACGCGAACGATCAGTTGATCGGTGTGTTTACTGACGGCGATTTGCGCCGCGCAGTGGACGATGCCGACATTAATCTGCGCACCGTGCAGGTCGAAAATATTATGACGCGTGGCGGCAAAACGATCGGCGCGGACAAACTCGCGATTGAAGCGGCACGCTTAATGGAGCGCCATAAAATCAGTGCGCTACTGGTGCTTGATCAAACCGGCGCGTTGGTCGGTGCGTTAAACTTCTACGATTTGCTGCGTGCGCGGGTTGTTTGACATTGATGATTGCTCAAAAACTGAAAGATAAGCTCGAACAAATCAAACTGGCCGCCTTTGATGTAGATGGCGTGCTCACCGACGGTCGCATCATGCTGATGAGTGACCAGCGCGAGGTAAAAACCTTCCACGTGCACGACGGTATTGCGCTGAAGGCGCTGAAAGAAGCGGGCGTTGAAGTCGCCATTATCAGCGCGCGGCAGAGTGTCGTGGTGAATCAGCGCATGCAAGAACTTGGCATTGTGCGGGTATTTCAGGGCGAGCGCGATAAAGGCAGCCGCTTAGTCAAGCTGATCGAAATGATGAAGTTAGCGCCCGAACAGGTCGCCTTCATGGGTGATGATTTGCAGGATTGGCCGGCAATGAAGCATGCTGGGTTGAAAATTACCGTGCCAAACGGTGCACCAGAGTTACGCGAACGCTGCGACTACATTACCGCGCAGTCGGGCGGCATGGGCGCGGTGCGTGAAGTCGCTGAGCTGATTTTGAAAGCGCAAAACCGCTGGAAAGATGTGTTGGCAGTATTTGGTTTTGAGCCATGAGTTCCGCTGGCAATATGCCAATACGCAGCTGGGCCGCGCTAATTGGCCTGTCGCTACTTGCGTTCGGCATTTTTACCCTCGTTGAACGGCTGGAAAAGCAGGCTAAACGTGAACGCGTCGTCACCTTGCCACCCGTCGATTACCGATTTACTGGCGTCGATTATTCCGCGCTCGATCAAACGGGCAAACTGCGCGTGCGCGTGATCGCTGAGGATATGACACACGCACGGATAGACAAATCTTTAGTGCTCACAGCGCCCAAAGTCGTGCGTTTTGCCGATGACGCCGGGCGTCAAACCATGACCGCTGCGCGTGCGCAGGTTTTTGATCAAGGCAAACGCGTGTTCCTTGATGGACAGGTCAATATGCAAAGCCGGGGCGAAAACGCCAGCTTGACGCTGATTAAAACGCCTGATTTGACCCTTTTAAGCGAAGAAAAGCGTGCTTTTACCGACGGTGCAGTCGAAATTCAGCAGGGCAGCACTAAATTAACCGGGCGCGGCTTAAAAGCCGATTTTAGCCGTCAAGATATCGAGATTGAGCATGATGTACATACCGTTTTCTTACCACCTACGCGCTAGCTGCCCAGGCGTAAGCTACCCAGGCGTAAGCTACCCAGGCGTTTACGCCCTCGCATTCGCAATGAGCGCATTGAGCACCAGCGCGTTCGCCCTGAAAACTGATCGTGCGGCACCTATGGATTTGACCGCCGCAACCTGGAAAGGCAATACCGGTGATGGTTCACAGCTTTGGCAAGGCAATGTGCGCATCAGCCAAGGAAGCCTGAAAATCGAGGCTGATAAAGGCACGATTTCCTACCAGGCCGGTCAGGTTGGTGCAGCGGTATTGGAAGGCAACCCGGCGGTTGTAAGCCAAGATCGAGAAGGGGGCGGCAAAGTCCGTGCGCAGGCGCAAAAAATCAACTACGACCTGACCTTGAGTAAAGTCATTTTGACCGGTCGCGTCAAAATCGAAGAAAATGGCAATATCACGACCGGCGAGCGCTTTGAGTACTCACTCGACACTGGCGCAATCGCCGGCGATGGTGGTGCTGGGCAGGTCACGATGCGCTTGGTGCCTAAGGTTGTGAAACCAAAATAGCGCAGACGAGCCCGGCAATGTGCTCTGGATGGGTCAAAAATGGTGCATGCGCTGCGGCTAAAATCTCTGTTCTACCGCCACACAGTTCCCCAGCAGCGCGTATCGCCAGTGGCGGCACGATGCGATCACGGCGGCCACCAATCCACAGGCTGGGCATCGTCAACTGGCCAAGTTGAGCACGTAAATCTATCGTTTCCAACATTGTTAAACCAGATTGCAGCGCCGCTGGATCGGGCTTTCCATGCTGATAAATCTGCGCGCGCAGCCAGCGCAGCTCGGCTTTTTCATTTGGCGAGCCCAAGGTTTCAAGCGCCAAAAAGCGCTCCACCACGACCTGCCAATCCGTATGCAGCGCCTGTGCAAAACCAGAAAAAACCGCTGCAGGCATTGCATTTGGCCAGTCAGGCTTAGCAATAAAACAGGGTGAACTGGCAACCGTTACCAGCGCGCGGACCGCGACGGGGTGACGTAGAGCAAGTGCTGTGGCAAGCAAACCACCCAACGACCAGCCGAGTACAAGCGCGGGTTGCATTTCCAGCAAGTGCGCGCTGAGTTCGAGCAGCGTTTCGTTAAAATCAAAGCGTTGGCCAGAACTACGTCCATGCCCAGGTAAATCAACGGTGTGGACCGTAAAATTCGCTGCCAAATGCGCGCTGAGCCCGGAAAAAATTCCGCCATGCATCGCCCAACCATGGATCAAAAGCAGCGGCGGCCCAGCACCTTCAGTCGTTATATACACTTTGGCACAACGTCGTGGATTGTCTGCCGTGTCGCCTTCCGGCGAGACTTCATTTGCCGTGTCGCCTTCCGGCGAGACTTCAGCTGAAGCGCCGTCCGAGCAGTAAAACTCCGCCCAATAAAATTAATCCACCGATAAAATTCAGTGTAGGTACGCTTCCAAGAATCACGGTGCCCCGCACGCAATTTGGCGGGCCAATGACGAGGCTTTCGATACCTTCGATCGCAGTTGACGTGCTTAAAGTTGCAGCGCCCGTATTCGAGTTGATTTGATAAATCTGGCTGGGCAGTAAATCCAGACGCGCATCCCGACGCTCTGCGCTCGCCCAGAGTTGCCCGGTGCTGTCGGACGCTAAGCCACCACCCTCAAAGAAATTAATCCCGCCACCAAAGCTGCCAATGATCGTCGAAGCGCCGGTATCAATATCGACGCGATACAGCTTATCGGTGCCTAAACCATACATCTTCCCGTTCGCAACCGCCAAGTCAGTGATGCCACCAGCCAACTGCCCACCCGCGCCAATCGCACTAAACGCACCGGTGCTGGTGTCGACGCGATACAACGTTTTCGAATTCAACGCCGCCGCATAAAGCTGGCCTGCACAGGAGAATGCAAGGCTCAAATCTTGGGGATTTTGCCCAGCAGGTATGCGGGTATTGCCCGCCACACTGTTTACCGAACTCGCGAGCCCACTCGCGGCGTTGATCGAAAGCAGAGTTTTGGTATCGTCGTCAACGCCAAAAAGCTTTCCCGACTCATCTAGCGCTAGTCCTTCAACATCTTCAAACATACCGCCAACCGGGCCAAGCGGGCCAATCATGGTTGGGATGCCGGTTCTTAGATTGACGCGATACAACCGATCTGCTGTGGCCGCACTGGTGGCGTCAGAACTAACTACATAGCCACTGGCGTCATCTGCAACAACCAATGAATTCGTACTGAGGCCGGAATCCCCAATAGGCCCGGTGGATTGCGGCTCCTGGGCGAATGCAGTCATACAAAGTATTGACGCACCACATAAAGATGCAGTGAGCAAAAAATTCACTTGAGCGAGTGCTAGGCGAGTGCTTTTCATAGTTTGGGCGGCTTTACAGCATTTGTTAAGGCGCTCTAACGGCGCTTCGGCCCCGATAGTAGCAAGATATGCGTAAAACAACTATTCCGTATGCGGTCATAGCCGCGCCACCAGCGGCGATCAATGATTCATTTACCGTGTCGCGTTGCGGGGGGCATTTAATAGCAACGCCGATCCATGGGCCGCTGCGTTCGCCGGGGTGACGTCTGGCATGCGGCTTGCGCCAAATCCTACAAAATCGGCTGACGCGTTACCAAGCTACTTGATCCAAGCATCCCGCAAACTAACCACGCGGTTGAAAATCGGTGCGCCGGGTTTGCTGTCCACACGATCAACGGTGAAATAGCCTAGGCGCTCAAACTGAAAAGTTTGCTCAGGGCTGCCGGCTGCCAAACTCGATTCCAGAACGGCCGTCGTCAAAATTTCTTCTGATGCGGGATTGATGTTTTCGCGGTAGTCAACTTCTGCGCCGTCGATGCTGCGATCGGGATCGCTGCTGCGAAACAAGCGGTCATAAAGACGCACTTCGGCGCGGAAGTTTTTGGTCGCGCTGACCCAGTGAATGGTGCCTTTGACCTTGCGCTCAGCGCCCGGCAGGCCGTGGCGGCTGCTTAAATCGAGGGTGGCGTTGATGGCGATGACGGCACCGCCTGCATCTTTTTCCAGACTCTCGCATTTGACGATGCCAACGCCGCGCAGGCGCACTTCGCCGCCCGGCACCAGGCGATGGAAACCTTTGATCGGCACTTCCATAAAATCATCTTGTTCGATCACCACGGTTTGGCTAAAGCTGACTGGGCGCTCGCCGGCTTCGGTGTTTTTCGGGTGGTTGGCGATCTGGAGTGTCTCGACGTGATCACTGGGCAAATTGGTTAGATTCAGTGTTAGCGGGCGCAGCACCGCCATGCGGCGTTCGGCGCTGGCATCCAGCACTTCGCGCACACAGCCTTCCAGCACAGTCAGTTCAATCACGCTATTTTGCTTTGACACCCCGGCACGCTCCCAAAACATACGCACGGCGGCGGCGGGAAAACCACGGCGGCGCACGCCGCTTAAGGTGGGCATGCGCGGATCGTCCCAGCCGTGCACGAGGTTTTGCGTAACCAAATCAATCAGTTTGCGCTTGCTGAGCACGGTGTAGTTCAAGTTGCCGCGTGCGAATTCGATTTGCTGTGGCGTGCTGACGTGGGTTTCAAAGCCGGCGGCAATCAATGGTGCGTAAAGTTCAGGGTGTCCCGGTAAATCTACTTTCCCCACGCACCAATCGTACAGCGGGCGGTGATCCTCAAATTCCACCGTGCAAATCGAGTGGGTGATGCCTTCAAGCGCGTCGCTTAAGCAGTGTGCGTAGTCATACATCGGGTAGATGCACCAGGCATCACCGGTGTTTTGATGTGTGACTTTGCGAATACGATAAATCGCCGGGTCGCGCAGATTTATATTGCCGGACGCCATGTCGATCTTGGCGCGCAGCGTGCAGGCGCCGTCGTTAAATTCACCGGCGCGCATGCGGCGAAATAAGTCCAGGTTTTCCGCGACTGAGCGCTGCCGATTCGGGCTTTCGCGCCCGGGTTCAGTCAAGCTGCCACGGTAGCTACGCACGTCGTCCGCGCTTAGGTCGCAGACAAACGCGACGCCGTCGGTGATCAGTTTTTCAGCGCAGCGATAGAACACTTCAAAATAGTCCGATGCATGGCGCAATTCGGTCCAATTAAAGCCCAGCCATTCGACGTCGGCTCTGATTGCATCGACATATTCCTGATCTTCTTTTTCCGGGTTGGTATCGTCAAAGCGCAAATTGCAGCGGCCGTCGAAATCGCGCGCCAGACCAAAATTGAGGCAGATACTTTTCGCGTGCCCCAAATGCAGATAGCCGTTGGGCTCGGGCGGAAAACGCGTGACCACTTTGCCTGAGTGCTTATTCGCGGCAATATCACTGTGAATAATGTGGCGGATAAAATTGTTAACAACGGCGTCGGTTTCGCTCATGGCGGGTATTCCTAAAAATTTAGTCGAACAGTATGCGGTGAAAAACGCTTGAAGAAAACGGATCGCCGAGCTGAACTCGGCACCGGCTTACGTTAGACGGCAACATCTTGCAACGCCGAACTGTGTTCGGCACTAACGCAACTTCGGTGCCTGATCAGCAAAGCGCGCTAACACGTCTTTGTGCGCCCCGGCGTGGCGCGGAAATACACGCCCAATCAGCGCATCGCTGGTGTCGTGCAGATCATAAAAAACGACGCCCAGCCGGGCGTCGGTGCGCATGTGCAGGGCGCTGACGGGCGCATCACCCAACCAGTCGATCCAAAAACTGGGTGCAATCTCAAGTTTGCCCTTTGCGTTCATGTGCTCAATTGGCGTCAGGCCATGCGCGCTTAGTACGGCGCTCGCTTGGCGGGCGAGCAATACTTGATCGCAGTAGGCTTCGAAGTCTGTAGCGTCTTGCTGACCAAGCGCTGGGCCAATAAATGTGGCGTGCAGGACGTTTTGTTCAAGCACAAGCTGTACGTTGCCGATTTGGCCTTGCGCGCCTGCGCCGGGGCGAAAAATGGCGGCTTCTAAAATTTCCCAAACCGGGCTTAAGCCCGCGTGCTCTAGCTGCACGGCGCACAGCGCTGCCAAGTCGTCAATCGTCATCAGACGCGCATGTTCGGCGTTCGCGCCCAGGGCTTGATTGAGCATCAGCGCCGTGCGTGCGTCTGCCAAGCCCGCATCCAGCAATTTTTCCTCCAAAATGGCGCGCGCCTGCGCCACGCGATCACTGGTGCCGACGATGGCAAAGGGCAATAAAACCATCGCGCCACCCAGCAGTTGCTGGTCAACTTTTAGCGCAGGAACGGGCGCTTCGCCGCGCAGCGCTTGCAGAGTCATCACCTGGGCCGCCTGATTGTCGCGCGTGCCCGCCAAATACAGCCCAGCAAGTGCTGCATGCACCGGCAGCTCGGGGCGCAAAATCTGCGCTTGATCATAGCAGGCGGCCATCCAAACTAACCCCAATCCATCCAAGCTCGGCAAGTGTTTCGCCAACTCAAACGCCAATTGATTTGCCAGTGGTTGCGCTAAGGCGCGATCAAAATAGGTTTGCGGGCGCTCGGGCATGCCCGATTCCGGCACTGGGAATTCGATTGCGACCACCAAGGCGCAGTGTGTGATGTCCATTCGTTGGCGTCGCCCTATATTTGTATTCGAGCTAGTTTGCCTAAGCCCTTGGCAAAAGGGCGTAAGCTTGTGCGATGTTTTATCGAGCCTGCACATGTCCGCCCAAGCCGCCTACACCACTCAAACCAAGCCAGAATTGACCTATCTCGACTACGCTCGGCTGCCAAATGATGGCAAACGCTATGAGCTGGTCAATGGCATGATTTACGCGATGGCAGGGGCCGGGCGACGGCATCAGCGCATCGTCGGCGCACTGTATTCCCAGATTTTCGAAAAGCTGCGTGGGCGCCGCTGTGAAGCATTTGTCGCCCCCTTCGATGTGCGCCTGCCGCGCGCCGGGCAAGCCGCAAACGATGCCACGACCGTGGTTCAGCCTGATTTGCTGGTGTATTGCGACCCGAGCAAGCACGATGAACGCGGTGGTATTGGCGCGCCAGATTTCGTGATAGAAGTGCTTTCACCGGGTAGCGGCGGCCATGATCACGTGCGCAAATTGCGTTTGTACGAAGCTGCAGGCGTGCAGGAATACTGGATTGTCGATGGCGCAAACCGCGTGGTGTTGGTGTATCTGCGCGCCGGTGATCGCTTTGCGCCGCTAGAATCCTATGATTTCGATGCGCTCGTGCCGGTGCAGGCGATTCCTGAGCTGAATTTGGATTTTGCCGCAGTAACGTTGGAGTTGGAGCGCGAGGAGAGTGCTTAATCGAATTTTCCAGGCCGCCGTCTGCAGCGGTTCCCGCATTGCCATGAAATAGCACGACGGTGCCAGTGGCGTTTGCTACGTCCAGCAAAAGCGCCTGATAACCTTGATTGCTAGGCCACAATTTCAGGCACGCTTCAGCGGCGTTTGCGCGCGCCTGTGTCGGGGATTCGACAGTGCGAATGTAGAGTAGTTTGCCCTGCGCAAAATAAACGACGACCAGTAGCAGGGCATAAATTCGAAATATTACCCAACTTGCGCGCTTAAACGCCCGCGCTGCACGCTCAAAAAAGCCAGCCTCGACCGGTTCTTTGCGCTCAGACGTTGAGATATTTCTTAATCTCCGCACCCAGCGCGGCTTCATTCACAGGCTTGGTGATGAACGACTTGGCGCCTTGGCGCAGGCCCCAAACGCGGTCGGTTTCCTGATCTTTCGTGGTGACCAATAGAACCGGGATGTGCGCTGTGGTTTTTTCGCGGCTGATGGAGCGCGTCGCTTGAAAGCCATTTTGATTCGGCATGACGACATCCATCAAAATCAAATCAGGCAGTTCACGCTTCGCGGTTTCAACACCTTTGACGCCATCGTCGGCAGTCAAAACCGAATGCCCCAAACTTTCCACGATGCGTTTGAGAATCAAGAGTTGGGACGGGGAGTCATCGACAATCAAAATGCGTGCCATGCGAGTCGCCTAAAAAAAAGAGGATTCAGTTGATTTGCTTCCCGTGGCAAATAAACTGATAGGGGAAGTGTTTTGCTTTGGTCAAAACGATTTGTGCCCTATTGAAGCACAAGTCTAGGCAAAGCGACACGGCAAAAAGTTGGGCGATAGCCGCCGTACTTGGAAACTAAAACGCCCGCCCAATTGAATAACTTGGCGGGCGATTTTTTGCTTTCTATTCAATTTGAAAAATCGCGTGCCTTCAGCTTTTGGATCGCCCGGCAAAACGGGGCGGTGAGTTCCCCATCCACGGCAGCTTGACCCGACCAATCGATTCGATGCGCTCTTCCGCCATGCGATCCGCCGCCTTCCAGCTGGGAATGCCATCCCGCTTGGCAATTTTAAATATGGTGCCAACGTTGTAATAAATCGTGCGCATCATGCGCATCGCACGTTCGCCGTTGTAACCCTCAAGCTCGATGGACACATTCATTAAACCGCCAGCGTTCACGGCGTAGTCGGGCGCATAGATCATGCCGCGTCGCTCGACTTCATTGCCGCATTCTTCTGTCGCCAATTGGTTGTTCGCAGCGCCGCAAATAATTTTAAATTTGAAGCGTGGAATCGTTTCTTTGTTTACCGTGCCGCCCAGTGCGCATGGGCAATAGACGTCGGCAGGCACGTCATAGATTTCATCTAAACCGACTGCCTCGCAGCCGAATTCATCGACGACACGCTTGACGTTGGCTTGATTGATATCGGTGACAAAAACTTTCGCGCCCTGTTCGCGCAGCAGTTTTGCCAAGTTATAGCCGACATGACCAACGCCCTGAATAGCAAAGCTGTATTTACCGATGTCTTCATTGCCAAAGCGGTGTTGCAGGCTTGCCATAATGCCTTGCATGGTGCCGGCGGCGGTAAATGGCGACGGATCGCCCGAGCCGCCAAACACTTGATGCACGCCTGAAACATATTCGGTTTCGCGGAACACATATTCCATGTCATTAACGTCAATACCTACGTCCTCGGCGGTGATGTAGCGCCCGCCCAAGCTGTTGACGAAGCGTCCAAAGGCACGAAACAGCGCTTCCGATTTATCTTTGCTCGGGTCACCAATAATGACGCCCTTGCCGCCGCCTAGGTTCAAGCCGGCAACCGCCGCTTTGTAAGTCATGCCGCGCGATAGCCGCAGGACGTCGTTTAATGCTTCTTGCTCCGTGGCGTAAGGCCACATGCGCAACCCACCGAGGGCCGGGCCCAAGACGGTGTTGTGAATCGCAATAATGGCTTTCAGACCGGCGTCTTTATTGTGGCAAAACACCACTTGCTCATGGCCGGATTGGCTGATGGTTTCAAATAGCATGGCGAATATTTCTGGCATCAAAGGGGCGTGAAGTGTAACGATTTAGAGCAATCGCACCAGTCGCCAAGATTACTGGGTTCAGTAATCTTGGCGTGTCAGCTAACCCCGGTTTAGCAGGCCAGTCTCGCGCCTTCTGACAAATTCCATCTGCTCGTTTACTGGCAAATTCCATAAGAACTTGGGAAATTTCCGGTTCGGGAAAAACGTCCAGATGCACAATAGACCGCATCGCCGCCATCAAGTGCGGTGCCCGCTGGGGCTTTTAAGCGCACGGTCGATACGGTTTCATTGCGCCCAGAGCGACCAATTTGTGCACCGTTACTGTTGAAAAGCACGCCGCCGCGCCCGCTGGCTGCGGTCAAATTATCGCTGGTTAACGGCGAGCCGTACTGCCCAAACACCGCCTGCCAGCTGCGACCGTCGCGCGAGTTATAGACCGCTTTACGCCATTCCAAAACGCACGCTTGATTGTCGTCTAGCCCTTCCTGAGAAAAATCAAAGCCCTGGCAATGTTGACCGGCGGGATTTTGCCGGCAGCAGTTGTCATGCAAAATGCTTCCAACGCTGGTGAGCTGTT
>JANNYO010000346.1:0-4017 GCA_031410115.1 Rhodanobacteraceae bacterium
CAGCGAGGCTGGTGTCGGGTTGCCGATAATCGTGCCGATCGAGTCAACAAATCCATCATTGAACTCATAGGCGTTGAAATCACCCAGCACAATGATGCGTTCCGCCGGGTTGGCGACTTGACGGGCCTGCACTAAATTGGCGACAAATTCGGCTTGGGCTAGGCGTTTGGCGCGAATGCGCGCGCCGTCAACTGGGTCGGTAACGCCCAAAAAGCTGCGCAGGTGATTGACCACAACGGTAAACGCCGCGCTGCCGCCGGTGGCGGAGTTGACGGTGCCGGTTAGCACCAACGGTGGGCGATCATTCAACAGATCTTGCGCCATCGTGGTTGGATTGAGATATGTCGCGGTCAAGCCGAGCTGCGTGACGCTAATGCCACCGATGCGCGGTGTACTGCCGACCACGTTTGCGGTTTTTACCAAAAAGCCGACGTCAATGCCGCCAGGGTCATTGCCTTCAGATAAAAATGCGCTGTAGCTGGGGCCGCCGTCGGTGCTGATTTTTGCTGCCAACGCCTGCAGCGCCGTGAGGTTTTCCATCTCCACCACGCTGACGACATCCGGTGCCGCCAAATTGACGCGAATCTGCTGCGAAGCTTTGCTCAAGCGGTTTGCGTAGGCGATTGCGGTTAGTGCCACATCCGAGGTCGCTGGATCATTGATGTCATCAAAAAAGCGTTCCATGTTGTAGCTAGCAACGGTGAATTCACTCGCGCCGGCGGCACTGGCAATACTTGCCGCTGCCGGTGCGCTGAGGCTTGGACTTTGCCCTGGATCAGGTAAGAACGTATAAAAACGCAGGCCGTAATCCAAGATGCCGGTGAGTGCGCCAATGGTTTGCCCGGACACTAAATCCAGCGCAAGTGCGCTGACCAAACCGTCGGAATCAACGCGAATAGTCTCTGGATTGGTGTCAAAACGCGGCACCGTGACCGGGGTTTCTGGCAGCAAAACATCTCGAATATCGATGCCAGGTTCGCGTTTCGGCCGCGTGACGCCAGGCAGCGTCGCCCAAAACACGCCGTTCGTGCTACCGGTCGCATTCGCTTCGTTTTTAAAACCGCGCGTGCCGGCAACAACCAGCAAACCTGCGAACGAGGTGCGCATGTGCTCCAAATTTTCCAGCTGATTGAAACTGCCGGCGGCATTGATCGCGCTGATTGCAATCGCAGTCGGCAAGGGGTTTGCCAAACTTAATTGGGTAATCGTCAACGGAGCTTCCAATTCAGTCGTCGGCGGCTGTGCTGGATCAGTTGAAGGAATAAATTCTTTAACGTTGCCAATAACCCGCACGCGCGCACCCAAAACTACGGTCGCAGGCACAAGTCCGGTGCCCGTAAACACCAAAATGCCTTCCGAGGTATTGGCGTCGGCGTCCGCGTCTGCATTGCTGGACTGAATAAAGAAGCCGTTGGTTTTGATGCCGGTGACGATGCCTTCCGTGGTCACGCTAGTGCCGTTGGCAATCGGCGAGGTGAGGCCAGCGCCCTGAATTTGATTGATCGGCGTGACGCTGAAATCATCATTATTGATCGTGCCGATCCCGGTGCCGTCGCCAATGACGAGTCCGCCAGCCGCAGCACTCAAGGTCACATTAAAGTTTTCGTTGGGCTCATTTGTCGTGTCGCCGATAATTGGCACATTGACGGTTCGGCTGGTTTGCCCAGCGGTGAAGCTCACAACCGATGTCGTCGCGGTGTAATCGCTGCCCGCAGTTGCGGTGCCATCAGAAGTGGTGAAGGTCACGCTTTCCGTGCCGAGTGCAGCTGCCGATAGCGCGATGGTGAACACCGCATTGCTGCTGCCCGCGTTGCCTTCGGCGATAGCGACGTCGTTTACCGATGCGGCGAGTGACACGCCAGCGCCTTGGGCGGTAATCGACACATCGTCAATACTAAGGCCGTCGTCAGAGCCGGTAGCATCCACGTCGGTCCAACGAATCCAGACGATGCCAGCAGTGGCGACGCTCAAACTTGGAATCGCGCCGCTCACAGCCGTGCGATTTGCTGGCAAATTGCCGTCCAAAGCGACTGCGGCGGCGGCAGTCTTAATCGGATTGACAAAATCTAACGCAGGCAGCGGCGTCCAGGTGCCGGTCGCCAAAGAGGTTGCGTTTAAGGAGTACTCGAACAAAAGTCGATCATCACGTGCCGCCGTGATGTTGGCGATGCGCCATTGCTCACCGGTAAATGCAATTTGTAAACCCGTGAGTACGCCGCCGGTATTGTTCTGCAGCTGTGCGCCGTACGCAGCCGCGAGCGTGCCGCTTCGCACACTGCCTAACGCACGCTCTGTGCTTGCGGCTGCGCCGAAGCTGTAGGCGTCACCCGCATTTGAGGAGCCGGTTCCTGCGGTGTAGAGTTGATTTACGCTGGCGCTGGTGCCGGTTTCTAGCAGCGAATAGCCGGTCGGCAATGTAGCTGACGCGCCGGTTGCTGCTAGCGAGTCGAAATTTTCCACCACAGCGGTGGTGGTGGACGTCAAATTGACCTGCGCATGGGCAGATGCGGCAAATAAAATGGCGCATGCGGTGCGCAGTGCGGTGCGGGCAAAAATCGACATGATCAGGGATCGGGGGCTAAGAAGCCGCGCAGTATAGCGCCGGATTGCGTCGATTCGATGACGCTTGAACCGCCGAGTTGCACTCGGAACTGGATTTTTTTGTATCGCCTTGAGGCGAGACGTTACGCCTAGACTTGTTTTGCCGTGTCGCCTTGCAGCGAGACTTAATCCGCCCCGGCGACCAATTCCCGGCCTATCAACATTTGGCGGATCTCATTGGTGCCTGCGCCAATTTCATAGAGTTTCGCGTCGCGCAGTAAGCGCCCGGTTGGATAGTCATTGATGTAGCCGTTGCCACCTAAGGATTGAATTGCCTCGAGCGTGATGGCCACGGCGGAGCGTGAAACGTGCAGCAGGCAGCTGGCAGCGTCCACGCGTGATTTAATGCCGATATCGTAATCGCGCGCAACTTGATACGCGTACGCGCGGCTGGATGCCAGCATCGTATACATATCAGCCAATTTGGCCTGCATGATGCCAAAGCTGCCGATCGGTTGATCAAACTGTTTGCGTTCGCGCAAATACGGCAGGGTGATATCGAATGCCGCCTGCATCAGGCCAATCGGCCCACCGGATAGCACCAAGCGTTCGGTGTTTAGGCCGCTCATCAGCACTTTGACGCCCTGATTGACCTCGCCCAGCACATTTTCCTGCGGAATTTCGCAGTTCTCAAACACCAGCTCACAGGTATTTGAGCCGCGCATGCCAAGCTTGTCGAGCTTTTGCGCGGTGCTAAAGCCTTTCATGCCTTTTTCAATAATAAACGCGGTCATCGTGCGTGAGCCGTTTTCCTTACCAGCGGTGCGCATATAAACCACCAGCGTGCTGGCTTCCGGGCCGTTGGTAATCCACATTTTGCTGCCATTGGCGATCCAGACGTCGCCTTTCAATTCGGCGCGACACGCCATTGAGCCGACCACATCTGAGCCTGCACCAGGTTCGCTCATCGCCAGCGCACCGACATGTTCGCCGCTGCATAGTTTTGGTAAATATTTTTCGCGCTGCGCGGTTGTGGCGTTGTTGAACAAATTTTGCACGCACAAATTCGAATGCGCGCCATAGCTCAAACCAACGGAGCCAGAAGCACGCGATATTTCTTCCAAGGCCACCAAATGCGCGGTGTAACCCAACTCAGAGCCACCGTACTGCGCCGGCAAAGTGATGCCGAGCAGCCCCATATCGCCTAATTTGCCCCACAAATCCGCCGGAAACGTATTCGTGCGATCAATTTCATCCGCGCGCGGCGCGATTTCGCTTTCGGCAAATTTCCGCACGCTATCGCGCAATAAATCGAGATCTAGCCCTAAGGATGGAATGCGCATAGTGATTATGATCGGATTTAGAAATAGGCTGGCAGTATGCCAGGACATGGCCTAGGCCGTGGGCGCAGGATGTGGGTCTTTTTTGCATCGCCGAGCTGCGCTCGGTCGGGTTCACCGGCAATTCCTTGCGGAT
>JANNYO010000347.1:0-2116 GCA_031410115.1 Rhodanobacteraceae bacterium
GCCTTGGTCGTGGTTGCCACGCCAAGTAGCACCGATTTGCGGGTGCGCATCGGTAATGGCGTCCGCAATATTGGCGCAGCGCAGGCGTTAAGCTATTTGATCGTGGTCGACAACATCGGTACGCAGGCCGCAGTAGGGCGCTTACAAGTGCCGGTCAGTACCGACTTTACGGGTGCAAGTTACACCTGCATTAGTGCGGTTTCGGCAAGTTGCGGGGCAAACGGCAGCGGCATTATCGATACCGAAGTCAGTTTGGCCCCGAGCGGTGTTGTGATTTATCGCTTGCAAGTCACGGCACCGCTGGCCCCGGAACGGGTGCTTACCCAAACCGCTAGCATCACCGCAAAAGCGCCAACGACCGATACCGATGCCACGAACAATAGCGCGACGGATATCGATCCGATGGGGCTGCTGGCGGATGGCTATGAGGATGCGGCGGTAACGGAGTAGGCGTATTAAACCTGTCGATACACCCGTATCGACAGGATAAAAATAAAGAGTACTGTGGCAGCTGTGGTTTTAGTGGATCGTTTTAGTGACCGGCAACGAAAGGCAAGTTTCAACGTGGCAAGTCGCTGCCGTTTTTATCTGCGTTGTGCTGTTAATGCCAGCACTTGCGCTTGCCAACGAGACGCTGGTCGTGCGCCATTTCGGTTCCGCGCACGGGATGCCGGTGAGCAGCGCGACCTCGGCGCAAATGGATGCCGATGGTTTTCTATGGTTTTCCACGCATGACGGCTTAGCGCGCTTTGATGGTCGGCGCTTTTCCGTGTTTGACAATATGCGCTTTCCAAAAATGGGCAGCAATCGCGTGTTGCGGCTTTACGTGGGCGCGCAAACCTTGGTTTATGGCGTTGGCGCACTGGGCGAATGGCTAAAAATCGACTCCCGCAACATTAAGCGGCTGCATCTGGATCAGGCCAGCCCGGAGGCCAAGGTCACTTTTGTTACCCGGCAACCTCGCACGCATGCGCTCGACGCACTCTGTCTGACCTTGAGCACGGGGATGTATTGTGAGGCGGCGCCGATCGTGGCCGGCGCGCCAATAGCCGCCGGCGCGCCAATAGCCGCGTCAGAAACTGGCTTCGAGCTGCGCCGAAAGTTCTTAGCATCATTACCGGTGGCAGCGGCGCTACCGGATCAGGAGAATGACTGGCTGATCGTGCCGGGGCAGGGCATCTATTACGCCCGCAAAACCGCTCTGACGCTGATCTGGGCGAATTCCGCGCTTAAATTCTCGAACCCGCTCAATATTGAGGCTAAAGTTGGCCTAGATGGCGCGCTGATTATTGATTTGAGCGAGGGCTTGCTAAAGCTACATCCGGATGGTCGCAGCCACTGGATTGAGGCAGATCCGAGCGGGAAAATCGATATCGTACAAGTGCAGATCGAGGCTGATGACAGCGTGCAAATCAGTACCTTGCATGAGTCCTATCGCATCGACGTGCTAGGTCAACGTAGTCAAATCCAGCCAAAGCAAATGACGAAAGCGGTGTTGCAAAACTGGGCTGTCGCGCGTACGCCTCAAAATGCTACTTACCAGTCGGGGCCATGGTTTAGCCGTGGCGGCACGCTGTATCGCGCGGGTGTCGCGGTTTTGCAATCGGACGGCGAAATTCGCGACGTATTGTTTACCGATACTGGCGTCGTCTGGGTCAGTACCAATCGTGATGGCGTTTACGCCCTAAGCCCCACGCGCGTGCGGGCATTTGCGAATGCAACGCTCAATGCCAGCAATGTTTATGGCACCGCGATTGCGGCGGATGGCAGCGTTTGGCTGGGTAGCTTAGGCGCGGGGGTGTTTCGAGTCGCAGCGGATGATCAAATACAGCAGTTTGGCGTAGCCGATGGCTTGCCCGGCACGAATGTTTGGGGCATTGCGGTCGCACCTGATCAAACAGTGTTTGCCTTTGCGCTGACCAGTGGGCTTTTGGCTTTACGCCCCGGCATGAAACGATTTGAACGCCCTAGTTTGCCCGCTAGCTTGAGCAGTGCCACGCTGACGTCGATTAGCTTTGATGGCAAAGGAAATCTCTGGCTGGCGGGCAGCGCAGGTGCGTGGCAACAGCTAGATCCGCAACAGCTAGATTCAGAATTGGCTGGCGTTGGCTGGCGC
>JANNYO010000348.1:0-6858 GCA_031410115.1 Rhodanobacteraceae bacterium
GCGGAAACGCGCAGCAAAGAAACTGCCAACCACGTGCGCCGTGTGGGTGTGATTGCGGAAATGCTAGGCCGCCACTATGGCCTGAGTGACAACGAGTGCGCACAGCTTAAATTTGCCGCGCCGCTGCATGACATTGGCAAAATTGGCATCCCCGACGACATTTTAAATAAGCCTGGGCCGCACACCACCGATGAAACCAAAGTTATGCGCAC
Organism: Rhodanobacteraceae bacterium; assembly: GCA_031410115.1. Classification (GTDB taxonomy): domain Bacteria; phylum Pseudomonadota; class Gammaproteobacteria; order Xanthomonadales; family SZUA-5; genus JANNYA01. The sequence continues at coordinate 213 of JANNYO010000348.1, forward strand.
CCACGCGGATTTGGGCGCTAATATGTTGGCAAGTTCGCGGCGCCCGCTGATGATGTTGGCCAGCAAAATCGCCGCCGAACATCACGAAAATTGGGACGGCTCCGGCTATCCTATGCAGCTTTCCGGTGCCGCTATTTCGATTGCCGGGCGGATTACGTCATTGGCGGATGTGTTCGATGCCCTGGGCAGTCAGCGCTGCTACAAACAGCCGTGGAGTGATGCGGATATTCAAAGCTTTATACGCGGCCAAAGTGGCATTAAGTTCGAACCGAAATTGGTGGAGCTATTGATCGCAAACTGGGACGAAGCGCAGAAAATTCGCGCAGCATTACCGGATGAGGACTAGCGCAAGCCGCTTTCTTGGCCCAGCCTACTTTTCGCCACCGTTATGATGACGAAACTAAATTGACGTTGTCGATACAGTCGCTGGCCCAATCTAGCCTTATAACTTTAGGAGTTACTTATGCTCAAGCAAATCCCCATTGTTCTTACAGGAATTTTTATGTCCAGCGTTGCATTTGCAAATTGTGCGTCTTCTCTTGATTTTAGCTTTCGCCCGCTGGCGGGAAAAGTTGCGGTTAAGCTGTGCGAAAAGCACGCCAATGAAGTACTGCTGGTGGTAAATACCGCGTCCAAATGTGGCTACACGCCCCAGTACGAAGGCTTGGAAGCGCTGCACGCAAAATACGCAAGTAAAGGCTTTTCGGTGCTCGGATTTCCGAGCAACGAATTTGGCGGGCAAGAGCCGGGTACAGAAGCGCAGATTCAAGAATTTTGCACGCTGACCTATGGCGTCAAATTCCCGATGTATGAAAAAACCAGCGTAAAAGGCAGCAGCGCAAGCTTGTTTTATCAAGGCTTGACTAAAGCTACGGGCTCGACACCCGCCTGGAATTTTCATAAATTTTTGATTGGTGCCGATGGCACGATTTTGAAAGCCTACCCGAGTTCTACTAAGCCCGACGATGCCCAGCTGCTGAAAGACATCGATAGCGCGCTTGCCGCACGCGCGAAGTAGCTTGGCAGCGAAACTACTCTGGCGATTGACAAAGCACTGGCGCGCGTTATGAGCAAACGCAGCTTCGCGGCCCTGGCGGTGTTTCTGGCAGCGGCGTTTTTAACCGCTGCATTCGGTGCGATGTTTTTGCCCGGCGCGTGGTACGCCAGTTTGATAAAGCCAGATTGGAATCCGCCCGCATGGGTGTTTGGGCCGGTTTGGACGGTGCTGTACTTGGCCAACGCCATTGCCGCGTGGCGAGTTTGGCGGCGTGGGCACAGTCAACTGGCGATTACCGCTTGGTTTTTGCAGCTGGTGCCGAACGCACTGTGGTCTTACTTCTGCTTCGGCCTGCATCGCCTAGACTGGGCGTTAATTGATATTATTTTGCTGGAAATCGCCATCGTTGCAGTCGCCGCGCTGTTTTATCGGCATGATCGAATTGCCGGCTGGCTGATGCTGCCATATTTCGCGTGGGTCAGCTTCGCCGCGTTTTTGAACTGGACTTTGTTCAGCCTAAATCTAAATCTTTAGACCGAAGTTCCTGCGACCAATATTTCTGGAATTGCCATGGCGCGAATCTTTCATGTGGATGTTTTTACGGCGCACGCTTTCTTTGGTAATCCGCTTGCAGTGATTTTATTGGCTGCTGATTGCACGCTTGAGCCTGAATCTATGCAGCGGGTTGCGGCGTGGTTGAATCTGTCTGAAAGTACGTTTGCACGTCCAGCACCGGACGGTTTGAGCTATGACGTACGTATTTTTACGCCCAAGCAAGAACTGCCGTTCGCTGGCCACCCGAGTATCGGCACCGCAGCCGCACTTTATGCCGCCGGGCTGTTGCGCGCGGACGTTTCCCAGTACACGCAAAATTGCGCCGCAGGCGCGTTACCGGTTTGGCGGGACCACGCGCGTTGGTTTGTGCGTGCGCCTGCGGCGCAGTTGACTGCCCTTGGCGCCGATGCCACAGGCCAGCTTGCCAGCATTTGCAACACCCCGCTCGCACCATCCGCAGCCGCGCCTGCGGTAGTCGCGCTCGGGCCGCGTTGGGCAGTTGCAGAATTCGCCTCGTGTGCAGAATTGCTGAGCGCGCAGCCGGATTTCAGTGCCCTGGCAGCATGGAATTTGGCACACAACAACTTAGGGTTGGCGGCTTTTGCGCGCGGCGTAGATGCCGATGGCGCGTATTTAGAGGTGCGCTGTTTTGTGCCGCTCGATGGCATCACCGAAGATCCCGTCACCGGCAGCGGCAATGCTGCGATCGCTGCGTTTTTGCATATTAATCAGGCTTTTGACGCACTGCCACGCCGCTACCGCGCGCGCCAAGGTCGTGCAATTGGGCGGGATGGCTGGCTTGAACTCATCGTCTCGGCGGCGGGTGAAGTCGCAGTTGGCGGCGTGGTGACCCCGGTTGCTTCGGGCGAGATTGATCTCGGATTGTGAGCCAGAAAATTCCCCGATGGTGAGCCGGAAAATTCAATTGGCGGATGCGGATATCCAATTCGACGCCGCATTTTTTGATGCGTCGACTGCGTGCAATTTGATGCGTGAGCTGCAAGAATCCACACCTTGGGAAACCCACACCGTGCGTATTTTCGGCCGCGAAATTCCTGCGCCACGTCAATCTAGCTGGCACGGCGATGTGCACTGCAGCTATCGTTATTCCAACGTTTTATACCGACCAAAACCTTGGACACCTGCGCTAAGCCAGGTGCGCGCGCGCCTGATCGGTGCGGGGCTGGGGGATTTTAATTGCGTACTGGCAAACTTCTATCGCAGCGGCAGCGATAGCATGGGCTGGCACAGTGATGATGAGCGTGAATTGGGCGATCAGCCAAAAATCGCCAGCTTGAGTTTTGGCGCATCTAGACGCTTTTGCTTGCGCCGTAAACCGGCACATCTGGCGAAAGTGGGTGCATTGAGCAAGCACCAACTGTTGCTAACGCCGGGCAGCCTGCTGCTGATGCACGGCGACACGCAAAAATATTGGCAGCATGCCCTGCCGAAAACCGCCAGCGTGGGCATGCCGCGAATTAATCTAACTTTTCGTCAAATCGCGCCGCAAAACGGCGGGTAAAAACGCTACATTGCGCCTGTCACAACCTATCAAGACCGCCGCCATGACTGAACTTGCTAATCTATATCGCGCCCATATTGCCCAACTGCAAATCACTGCGGCTGCGGCTTTGGCGCGCGCTGAGCTGGATACGTTGGTGATCGCCAGCGGGGCCGAGCGCTATCAGTTTTTAGATGATCGCCCCTATCATTTCGCGGTGAATCCGCATTTCAAACACTGGTTACCGCTGGATCAAACGCACAGCTGGATTAGTTTTACACCTGGGCAAAAGCCGATCTTGGTGTATTTTCAGCCGGAGGACTATTGGCATGTCGTCCCCGCCGCGCCCTCGGGCTATTGGCTCGAACATTTTGACGTGCGGGTGATTACCGATGCGTCTGAGGCAGCGCAGCATCTGCCCAAGCCCGGCGCCAAAATTGCGATTATTGGCGAAACCGATATGGGCCTGAGTGGCTATGCGCCGAATAATCCGGAGATGCTACTGACCTATCTGCACTTTTATCGCGCTTACAAAAGCGAGTACGAACTCGCCGCCATGCGCCATGCGCAGGATCGCGCGGTGCGCGGCCACCGCAGTGCCGAAGCAGTATTTCGTGCGCAGGGCAGTGAATACGATATTCATATGGCCTATGTTTTAGCCACGGGGCAGACGGAAAAGCAGCTGCCATACGGCAATATTGTTGCGCTCAATCAGCACTGCGCAGTGTTGCACTATCAGCATCAGCGCCACGATAAACCGCTGCAGCACTTAAGTTTTCTACTTGACGCCGGAGCCTCACATTTGGGCTACGCCAGCGACATTACCCGCACCTATGCCACGCACGACGGTATGTTTAACGATTTAATTAAAGCCATGGATGCGGCTCAACTGCGGCTGTGTGATCAGGTACGCGTTGGCAATACCAACTCTAATATTCATGTCGCAGCGCATCTGGAAATAGGCAAAATTTTGGCTGACTTCAAATTGGTCAACATGAGCCCAGAAGCGATGTTGGCGGGCGGTGTTACCCACAGCTTTTTCCCGCACGGCATCGGGCACTATTTGGGCTTGCAAGTACACGATGTGGGCGGCTATTTCAAAGACGATCGAGGCACCTTAGAACCTAAGCCGAAAGGCCACAAATTCTTACGCCTGACCCGCGAATTCATTGGCAATGAAGTGATTACGATTGAGCCGGGGCTTTATTTTATTGGCATGCTATTAGACGAACTTGCCGCAGGCGAGCACGCCGGTCTGGTCGCGTGGAGCGAGATCGATGCGCTGAAACATTACGGCGGCATTCGCATTGAAGATGATGTACGCGTTTGTAAGTCTCGCGTGAGCGACACGGCAGATAATTCCGGCGCACCGGAAAATTTAACGCGAAATGCGTTTGCGTGAAGGCTTGATTTTAATGACGTGAGTGTCGTCATCCCCGAATCTTCACGCCATTAAATATCCAGTCAGCGCACCATTGTGCACGGCGCAAATTCCCGCTACGGTTGCCCGCTTCATTGAACCCAAGAGCGATTCAGCCCATGCGCATGAGCCAATTCCACCTCAACACCTACAAAGAATCGCCCAGCGACGCTGAGGTGATGAGCCAAAAGCTAATGCTGCGCACCGGCATGATTCGTAAGCTTTCGGGCGGCATTTATACCTGGGCGCCGCTCGGTTTGCGGGTGCTGCGCAAGGTCGAAGGCATCGTGCGTGAGGAGATGAATCGCGCTGGTGCGCTAGAGATTTTGATGCCAGCGATCGCGCCCAAAGAGCTGTGGCAGGAAACTGGGCGCTGGGATCAGTTTGGCGCGCAGCTGTTGAAAATGACCGACCGTGCTGGGCGTGAGTTTTGTTTCGGCCCCACACACGAAGAAGTGGTAACCGACTTTGCCCGCCAGGAGCTGAAAAGCTACAAGCAATTGCCGAAAAATTTCTATCAAATTCAGATGAAGTTTCGCGATGAAATCCGCCCGCGTTTTGGCGTTATGCGCGGCCGCGAGTTTTTGATGAAAGATGCCTATTCCTTTCATTTAGATGAAGCCGGATTACTGCGCGAATATCAAAATATGTTCGACACCTACAGCCGAATATTCACCCGCTTGGGGCTGAAATTTCGTGCCGTGCAGGCCGACACTGGCGCCATTGGCGGCAGCGGCAGCCACGAATTTCACGTGTTGGCCAGCTCCGGCGAGGACGCGCTCGCTTACTGCGAAAACTCAGACTTTGCCGCGAACGTGGAAATGGCGCCGGCGATTTGCACCGACGTGCGCGGCGCGGCAACGCAGGTCATGGAAAAAGTCAGCACGCCCAAACAAACCTCCTGCGAAGCGGTCGCTGACTTACTGGGCATCGACATCAAACGCACCGTCAAAGCGATCGCGGTGATGCCGAGCAACAGCCAGTTCACCCTGGTGCTGGTGCGCGGCGATCACAGCGTCAACGAGATCAAGCTAGGCAAGCTGCCCGGCATGGCCGACTACCGTCTGGCGACTGAAGCTGAAATTCGCGAGTCCATGGGCTGCGTGCCGGGTTTTATCGGCCCGGTAAATGCAAAGCTTGAGATCAAAATAATTAGTGACTTAACGGTCGCTTCGATGCATGATTTTGTTTGTGGCGCAAACGAAGCAAAGTTTCACCTGACCGGCGTGAACTTCGGCCGCGACTGCGCCGAGCCAGATCACATCAGCGACGTGCGTAACGTGATCGCGGGCGATCTTTCGCCGGATGGCAAAGGCACACTCAGCATCGCGCGCGGCATTGAAGTGGGGCACGTATTTCAGCTCGGGCAAAAATACGCTGCGGCGATGAATGCCACAGTGTTGGACGACCAGCAAAAAGCCAGCGTAATGTTTATGGGCTGTTACGGGATCGGCGTTTCGCGCATCGTCGGTGCGGCGATTGAGCAAAACTTCGACGCGCGCGGCATGATTTGGCCGGCCGCAATCGCACCGTTTGACATTGCCGTGCTGCCAATGAACGCGCATGCCAGCGAAGCGGTCAAAGCTGCGTCCGAGGCGCTGTATCAAGAGCTGACTGCCGCCGGTTTCGACGTGCTGCTTGATGACCGCAATGCGCGCGCAGGGGTGATGTTTGCGGACCAGGAATTGGTTGGTATTCCGCACCGAGTAGTGCTTGGCGAAAAAGGTTTGGCGGCGGGCACGGTGGAATATCAGGGCCGGCGCGACGCGGAATCGCAGCAGGTCGTGCAGGCGGAATTTGTCGGCTGGTTGCGGGCTAGGGTGAGTGATTCGGTGTCGCGCACGTGAGTGAAGCAGATGCCATTCAGGCGCAAATCGCCGAAGATTTTTCGCTGTTCTCGGACTGGTCAGAACGCTATCAATACCTGATTGATTTGGCGAAAGCCTTGCCGGTGTTTCCCGAGGCGCAAAAGACCAAAGAGAACCTGCTGGCGGGTTGCCAGAGTCAGGTGTTCGTGCATTTTGTGCAAGACAACGACCTTTTAAAGATTCACGCAATGAGCGATTCCAGCATTGTTTCCGGGCTCATCTCGCTTGTGCTGCGGGTGTACAGCGGGCGCACAGCGGCTGAAATTTTGGCGATTGAGCCGACCTTCATCGACAACATTGGCCTC
>JANNYO010000349.1:0-9115 GCA_031410115.1 Rhodanobacteraceae bacterium
CGTCTTGCCAAGGCAAGACTCGCGCACGACCAGTTTTGGCGTAAGCATGTGATTGACGGCAGGCTCGCGTCGAATCAATCGAACCAGAGTTTCCACTAAAAGTTGGCCGGCGGATTTGGTGTCTTGCAACACGGTCGTCAGCGGCGGGTTGGTGTAGCGTGCTGCAGGAATGTCGTCAAAGCCGACCACTGCGACATCGCTGGGAACCCGCAAACCGCGCAGCAGCAGGGCGCGGATCGCGCCTATTGCGAGCAAATCGCTGGCAGCGAAAATGCCATCAAATGCAACGCCGCAATCCAACAGCGTGTTGATTGCCGCAAAGCCGGTGGTTTCAGTGGAATCACGCGCGATAGCCAAAAGCTCGGTGTTTACCGCGATATTTGCCGACTGCAATGCCGTCTGATAGCCAAAAAAACGGTCTTGAAATTCAGGTGCTCCGTCGCTGCGATCACCCAAATAGACGATGCGCTGGCATCCATGTGCGATGAGGTGCTGCGTTGCTAACTCGCCACCGGCAACGTTGTCGCAGCCAATCGACGTGCCGGGTTGGCCTTCGACGACGCTGCCCCATCGGACAAAATGTGTACCCTGACTTTGCAAGCGTTCGAGCCGTTCGCGGGCGTCTAAATAATTGCCATAGCCTAACAATATAAGCCCGTCGGCTTTATGGCTGTCTTGATATTCCGAATGCCAGTCTTGCGAAAGTTGCTGAAAAGAAATTAATAAGTCATAGCCCACTTTGGCGCTTGCACGGGTGATTTGACCGAGCATGCTTAAAAAAAACGGGTTGATCAGCGAATCGTCGCTGGTTGGATCTTCAAACAAAAGCAGCGCTAAGGTCGCGGAATGCTGGCGGCGCAGGCTCGAGGCGTTTTTATCGACTTTGTAATTGAGTTCCGCCGCAATGGCCTGAATGCGTTTGCGCGTTTCGCTGCTGACTAAGCTTGAGCCGCTCAGCGCACGCGAAACCGTGGCTTGCGACACGCCCGCGCGGTAGGCGATATCAAACGAGGTTGCCGCTTTTAACATCAGGCTTTTAGTTGCGTGCAGGCGCGGCTGAGTTGCGTAATCGCAGCCCAGTCCTGCGTGGCAATCAACGCATTCGGCGCCATCCAGGAACCACCCACAGTGATCACGTTTTCGAGCTTCAGGTAGTGTCGCGCAAGTGCGGCGTCGATACCGCCAGTCGGGCAAAAGCGCACATCTTTGAACGGGCCAGCGAAGGATTTAACGGCAGCGATACCGCCTGAGCTTTCCGCTGGAAAAAACTTAAAGCGGCGATAGCCTGCATCTAAGCCCGCCATGATTTCGCTGGCAGTCGCAACCCCTGGCAGCAGTGGAATTTCTGCGGTCAAACCCGCTGCTAACAAGCTAGGTATCGCCCCCGGCGATATCGCAAAGCGCGCGCCAGCGGCAATAACTTGCGCCAAATGCGCCGGATTCAACACGGTGCCAGCGCCGACAATCGCCTCCGGCACTTCGCGTGCAATTTTGGTTATTGCGGCCAAAGCAATGTCACTGCGCAGGGTGATTTCCAACACCTTTAGCCCACCGTCACACAGCGCGCGCGCAAGCGGCAAGGCGTCCTCCATGCGCGTAATACTCAAAACCGGCACGACCGGCGCCTGCGTTAAAATTGCGTCTAATACTTCTAGCTGTGCAGCATTCATTGCCTGGTCTCTACCGTGCTCAACGACGGCCCTCGAGTATACCGTCGCTGTCGGAATCCGGCGTGATTGATATGCCGGGCATCTTTGATACATGACTTCAGGGCAGGGCGTATTTGCCTAACCAAGGCCTAAGCACGATTTTTACGTTGATCGAATCCAGGAATTAATATGTTTAGCCGATTGCGATGGACGCAGGGTTTGCACGCTAAACTGGATTTCAACCGGGCTCTTTTGTCGCGTCGTTTTTCGGCGAGACTCAAACCGGATGCATAGGACGAGGTCAGTTTGACCACCCATTTTTGAGGCACCTGCAATGGCACAAATTAGCGACAGCGTATTGGTTCTAGATTCACTGGACGGCAATACCCAAAAACTTGATGGTGGCGCGATGTTTGGCAATGCGCCGCGCGCCATGTGGGAAAAATGGCTCAAACCCGAATCGGATAATCGCGTGCCCTTAAGCTGCCGATGTCTTCTGGCGCGTGGTTTAAACGGCAAAACCGTGCTGTTTGAAACCGGTATCGGTGCATTTTTTGAGCCGAAACTGCGCGAGCGCTTTGGCGTTATGGAGGCCAATCACTGCTTATTAGATTCGCTTGCGCGCCTAGGATTGAGCGACGCTGATGTTGATGTGGTCGTACTCAGTCATCTACATTTTGATCATGCAGGTGGCTTGCTGGCATCCTGGCACGAGGGCGAGCCGGCGCGTTTATTGTTCCCAAACGCGACCTTCGTAATCTCGCGCGCGGCCTGGCAGCGCGCGACGACACCGCACGCGCGCGATCGGGCGTCGTTTATCACGGAGCTACAACCGCTGCTGGAAAGCTCTGGCCGACTGCAATTGGTGGATGGCGCGCACACGCCAGCACTGGGTGATTCGGTGCTGTTTCATTTTAGCGATGGTCATACGCCTGGGCTGATGTTGGCAGAAATTGTTGGCGCTGATGGGCAATCCAATGGCATCGTTTTTTGCGCTGACTTAATTCCAGGCGCGCCGTGGGTGCACGTGCCCGTCACCATGGGCTATGACCGGTTTCCAGAGATGCTGGTGGATGAAAAACGCGCTTTTTTAACGGATATGGCGGCGCGTAATGTACGGCTGTTTTTCACCCATGATCCGAGTATTGCCAGCGCCGGTGTGCATTTTGAGAACGGCAAGTTTGGCGTGCGTGACGCGGTGTCTAATTTGCAAGCCGTTAAATTGCATTAGCTAAGGCTGCGCGAAGCGCAATCTGCGCGCTACACTTGATCGAATTATTCAGCCTAGGGCGCGCATGTACTATCCACAGCAGCAACAGCAGTCTTTAAGCCCAGGCCGCAGTGGTTTCAGCATGTTGCGCTTGCTGCCACTGGTCTTTTTCGGGCTGTATATGGCGTATTACTATCTCAGCCATCGCGAAGTGGTGCCGATCACTGGCCGCAAGCAGCTGGTGGACTTAAGTCGTGAACAGGAGGCGGCTTTGGGCTATCAGTCGTACCAAGAAATTTTGCAGACAGAGAGAGTGTTGACCACCGGCGATGCGCCAAAAATGGTGCAGGATATTGCGACACGCCTGATCAACGCGATTCATAAGCTGGACCCAAAGGCCGACCCAGGGTTTGAGTGGGAGGCGAACGTGATTGAGTCCGAGCAAGCGAACGCTTTTGCCCTACCCGGTGGAAAAGTTGCGGTTTACACCGGTATTTTTCCGGTTGCCGCGAACGCAGATGGACTGGCTGTCGTGATGGGGCACGAAATTGCGCATGCGATCGCACGCCACGGTGCAGAGCGTATGGCGTATCAAAAATTGGTACAGATCGGTTCGATGGCGGCGGGTGTCACAGTTGGCGACATGAGCCCGCAGGCGCGTCAAGCGGTGATGGGGGCTTTGGGTGCTGGCGCTAAATTTGGCGTGCTGCTGCCATTTTCCCGTGATCACGAATCAGAAGCGGACGAAATGGGGCTGTATTTTGCTGCCGCCGCCTGCTTTGATCCGCGCGAGGCACCAAAACTTTGGGAGCGCATGGCAGCGCTCGGTGGTGCAAAACCGCCTGAGTTTCAAAGCACGCATCCAAGCAACGAACATCGCATCGATAACCTCAATCGTTGGATGCCCAAAGCGCTGCAATATCGCGCGCAATTTTGCGCTGGAATAAGTCAATCCGGCGGCTTGCCAGCTGAGCGCCAATAGAAGGAGTGAGCCATGAGCATAGATGCAAACTTGCTAAAGAATTTGTATCCGCTTGAGTCACTGCGCCCCGAGCATTTAGAAGCGCTGGCACGCGAGGCGCATGAGGAAACCGTCCTGTGTGATCACGTTTTGTTCTCTGCAGGCGACACCGACGAGCAGACGATTTATTTGCTCGACGGTGAAGTGCGCGGCGACTACCCCGACGGGCGCACCAAAAGCCAAACCGGTGGCACCAGCCTGCAGGGGCGCTATGCCGTTGGCGATTTGCAGCCGCGCCGATTCACCGCAACTGTGCAGTCGCCGCGTGCGCGCCTCGCAAAAATTGATCGGCGTTTCTTGGAAAAAGTAATCGCTTGGGATCAGGTGGTCAAAAGCGGCAGTGTCAAGCATTTTGACACCAACCCAGAAGGCAATCGCTGGGTGTTTCGCTTGCTGCAATCCAAAGCGCTGCGCAAATTGCCAGTGGCAAATATCGAACGGCTGTTTAAGCGCTTTGTGGAAATGGACGTAAAAAATGCGCAAACCATTATTCGCGAAGGTGACGACGGTGATTTTTTCTATGTGCTCAAAGAAGGTGCGGCGGCGGTCAGTCAAATGAATGACGTTGGCGAATCAGTGATCGCTTACTTGGTGCGTGGCGACAGTTTTGGCGAAGACGCGCTGCTGAGTAACAACGTGCGCAATGCCACCGTCACGATGATGAAAGATGGCAAACTGATGCGCCTTGCCAAATCGGACTTTTCCGAACTACTGAAGCAGCCAGTGGTTGAGTGGGTAACGCCCGGCAAAGCATCTATTGCTGTGCGCGCCGGTGCTGGTGTGATTGATGTGCGCACAGTCGAGGAATTCAACGAACGTGCAATCAAAGGTGCGGTCAATATGCCACTTTCCAGGCTGCGCGAATTTGCCACCGAGCTTGATAAAACTAAGCGCTACATAACCTATTGCAACTCCGGCGAGCGCTCATCAGCTGCCGCGTTCGTGTTGAATAAACTTGGATTTGAAGCCGCCGCCTTGCAGGGCGGCTTGAGTGCCATGGTGCGCCAGGTGGATCAAACGAAAACCAGCTAGCGCATCATTGCGCGTGATATTTTTGCAACATTTAAAACGTCATACCCCAAGAATTTAAGGTGCCAACGTCACCCGCGCCATTGTCGTTGACGCGCAGCTTCCAAATGCCGTTCGCCACGACCGCCGCGCCATTGACTGTAAAGCTCCTAACGATATTGTCGGCGCTGCCACCGGTGCGATTCCACAAATTGAAAGCGGTGCCGTTCGGCGCGATTAAATCCAACTTCAAGTCCCCCTGGTAGGTGTGGGTAATATTGACCGACACCGTCAGTGTTGCTGGGGCATTTCCGGTAATGCCAGTAACGGTAATGGGGCTATCGATTGTTGAATTGTCTTTGATTGAAAACACGGTATTGCTGTTAAAGCTAGTGCTTGGCGGTGGCGGTGGCACGCTGCCGATGTTGAAAAACACCGCATTTGGTGTGCCGGCTTTGCCACTGGCATCGATGCCTTGGACATAGGCCGTGTGCTTGCCTGCGGTCAACCCAGCAGTACTAATACTTGCCCTCACCGCTTCGCGATTGCTGCTGAAACTGCCATCACTTGCTGCCATCGCAAGTGCGGTTGCGCCGGCCGCCCACGGTAATTTGTCGATGTAAACGTTCGCCGCGCTAATGATTTGGCTGGCTTCCACGCCATTGCTTTGATTAAAGCGGCTGTCATCGACGTCGGCACTAATCGTCAAACTTGCGCCCGGCGCTACGCTTGCGGCTGAGGTGCTGACGGAAACCGTATCTGGCCCGGTCGGTAGCTGATACGGTGCGTTTAAGTTGCGGGCGGCGTAGCGCAGTGCCGACAGATTTTTCGGCAATGTGGTGCTGGTAAAAGTGTTGCAGTTTTCAAAAAACGCCACCCCCAGCTCAATGGTGTAGGCCGGCGCGCCTAAACTGCCGTAAAAATTATCGTCGGTTGCGCCGTCGGTGGCATACAGCTCGTCTGATTGCTGGGGGCTATAGCCATTAAAATACGCCAATCGCCGCCCAAGTGTACGCAGGGCGGGGCCGTTGGGTGCCGCCGTTGCAGTATCGCCCCAGGGCCAAAGGACGAGCTGGGAAAAACTGTGCACGTCAATAAACATGCCGCGATAATCCACCGGTGCTGCCGAGCTGAGCGCGTCACCGCGCGCGTCGGGCAATACGCCGCCGCTGTAAACGCCATTGCTGCCGAGTGTGCCCGCGACATAGCGAATCAAGTTTTTCGTTTCACTTTCAGAAGCGGATGTCGGCCCGTGATAGGTGTCAACGCAGGCATTGGCGCTCGAACCGCCAGCGACTGAATTCCAATGGAAAGCGAAGTTGCGGTTCAAATCTGTGCCAAAGCTACTGGACGAGCACGCGCCATTGGTGTTGTTGGTGTTCTTACGCCATGACAGCCCGGTCTCGGCTTTTTTGCGGCCATCGGGGTTCGCCTGCAGCACGAAATGAAAGCGGTTGTGATCCAGTAGCCAAGTCGCCTCAGGATCGCTGCCATAGCCATTGAGCAACGATTCGGCAAAGCGCGTCATCAGCTCAGCGGGCGTGTACTCGCGCGCGTGAATTGAGCTAAAAACCACCATATTGGGTTTGTTTGGCAGCGCGCTATCGTTGCCGCGATTTCCCAGCACTAAGGCCTTCATCGTGTAGCCCGCGCTTGAATTTCTGGATTTTTCAAAGCTTGGGCCGATATCAACCACTTGTGCGAGATTCGGGAAGTTTGTCGCCATGCTCGCCATGGACGTATAGGTTTCCTCGACCGTTCGATAGCAGGCAAAGCCTGAAATGCTGCGCACTGCAGGTGTGGCCAATAGCGCGTCCTCACCCGCACGCAGCGCCTCGGTTTTAGCTTGATCAACGGTGACTTTAATGCCCGCAGCCTCCAGTGCTTTGATGTCGCTGGCATACGCTTCGGTTTGCACGCTGCGTAATTTTTGATCCACGATCACGTGCTGGAACTGCGAGGCGATCGCCTGCAGCTCAGCCTGGGACTGATAGTCGGCGCGAATCATCGAAACCCGTTCGACAGGCGCGGCAGCGGCTAATTGCACGGTGCGCTCCTGCGCGTTTAACGGCACCGCAAAAAGCGCTGCTGACAAAATTGTCGGCACCCACAGTGTTAAACCATTCAATCGCATAGCCCGCGCCTAAAATGAACGTGCCAACAGCGGCACGGCGCGCTTGATAACATGATTCATGCAAATTTCATCTAGTGCTCCGGAACTTTCGATGTTGCGCTGCAAGGTAAATTTGCTTTAATTGTGCGAACCACATCGCATTTTCCGGCGTTATGGACTGCTGCGAGCGCACATCGAAAGTTGCAGCGGACTGCCGCGAGCCCGCAATGTGCGCGTTTCGCCGCAATCTCAGTGGTTCGACGTAAACAGGGCTTGCGTTTCATTAGTGCATGCCTGATGTTCGTCACTTTGTAACTTTGTTTTGCTTGAGCCAATAAATTGAAACGTGATGACTGAAATTCAAAAGATGGAAAATCCAGAGCTGGTGCTGTTTCGCAACACCGTCAAACGCATGCAGCCGATGCTCGATCAGCTGGTATTTTGCGGCGGTTGCTCCACCGCGCTGCTGTTTAGCACGCCCGGATTTATTCGCCCCGCACCGCCGCAATGGCTTGACGTTATTGCCAGTACAGAAGGCGAAATTGGGCATATGGGGCTGACGATTAAGCTGAAAGAAATCGGCATGCGCGAAGACACCATGATCGGGCGCGGGCGCTGGAAAATGGGTGCGCTGACGGTGTGTTTTTGGAATGTCGATCCGGTGTTTAATCCGTTCGCGTCACGCTTTATTCGCGACGCGTTTGCAATGCCGCGTAAATTTCTAGCAGCGCCCGAGCTCAATGTTCGTTTGGCGAACGCGGCGTTTTTTATGGCGATGAAGTTGGAAGCATTTCTCGGGCGCGGCTTGGCGAACTACCAAAGCAGTGATGATTTAAACGATCTGGTGTCTTTACTTGCCGGGCGCTCTGAAATCACCTTTGATTTAAAGCTAGCGCCGCCGCCGGTGCGCGCGTTTGTACAGCGCGGCCTGGCGGAGTTAAAGCCAAAGAGTGATTTTCAAGAAGCGATCAAACGTATTTTGAACCACGATGCCGCCCTTATTGAAATTGCATTGCTCAGGCTTAATGAAGTGGTGCGGATTGATTTGAAGTAGTCATGCGACGTGTAAAAGTTTCGCACTGCGCAATCAGGGTGCACCCAAAGTGGCGCGGCATTGTTAGATTGTGATTTGAGGTTTGCTGGACTAGGCGCTCAACGGAACGGTGCTCACTAGCAACTTCATTTGTACACCCAATATAGACACGATCTGCCGGAGCGAACATGACTGATGCACTGTTTAGTTTTGCCGAGGAAGTCACTTCCGAAGTCGAGCCGTGGAATATTCTGATTGTTGATGACGAGCCGGGCGTACACGACGTCACCAAGCTGGTGCTGGGCAATTTTCGTTTCGAGCAGCGACCGCTGAAATTCTTCCACGCCTATTCTGGTGGTGAGGCGCGCGCGCTGCTACAGGATATTCCGGATCTTGCGCTGGTGTTGCTAGATGTTGTGATGGAGCATGAAACAGCGGGTCTGGATTTGGTCAAATACATACGCTCGGATTTGCAAAATCATTTTGTGCGGATCGTTTTGCGCACCGGTCAACCTGGGCAAGCGCCGGAGCAAGATGTCATCGCCAACTACGATATCAACGACTACAAAGACAAAACGGAGCTGACCGCGCAAAAGCTCTATACCACCCTGTACGCGACCCTGCGCGCCTATCGCGACGTGATGATTATTGAGCAGCAAAAGCGTGGTTTAGAGCGCGTGATTCACGCGTCTGCGCATATTTTTAGTCAGCAAAAAAGCCATGAATTTGCCTCGGCGGTACTCAACCAAATCACCGGGCTGTTGGGTATGCGCAAAGGTGCGCTATATTGCAAAGTGCGCGACAGTGATGGCGCGGCACCGGAACATTTTGTCGTCGCCGCAGCAAACGGCGATTATGAAAAATACGTCAATCATTTCGCCGACGAAGATTTGCCCGCGCATATCGCCGAGTCGCTGCGCACTGCGTATGTGAGCCGGCAAAATCTGTTTAAGCGCGATCATTACGTACTGTTTTTTACCGACAGCGAAAAATCTGAAAGCCTGCTTTATGTTGGTGAAAATTGGCAGCTGACGGATTTGGAATATCGTTTGGTCGAGTTGTTTTGCACCAATGTTTCGAT
>JANNYO010000350.1:0-1838 GCA_031410115.1 Rhodanobacteraceae bacterium
TCAATGATTGGATCGGTCAGGTTACGCACTTTCAGGCGGATTTTCTCAAAGCCGAAAATACCACCACCCGCAGTTTTGATCGGGTAGCCGTCAACCATCGTATGGGCGACGCCTTGATTGAGCACGGCAAAAATGTTTTGGGTGATGGGCTCGATTTCAAGCTTGCCGCGAAAGAAGAAGTTGATGAGGCCGGTGGAGTAGGCGATCGCGCGCGGGGCCAATAAATCTTGTGTTGCGACATAGTTTGGCAGGCTTAAATGTCCTTGCTCTGGCACCAAATTATTTTGCTCATAGAACTGCCAATACTCGTAGGAGGCAATCGGCGCTTTGCCATTTCTTAAGCCGGGATCGACGAAGCTAGGTGCCGCTGCATCGGGCACTTGCCAGTAAAGTGCTTTGACTTTTAATGTGCCAAGTCCAGGAATAAATTGGTCGGCAAATTCGCCCGCCTCGAAACTGGGGTCGTTAAGCAACACTGGTGGGCTTTGAAAGCCGAACGAAAATTTGCCTTCCGTATAAAAGCCACGATTGGTGTAGTCCATCAAGCCACGGCGGCTATTGATCGCCGTGTCTTCGGTGCGCGTGGTGAAGAACTTGCGTTGCACACTAAAGCTTGGAATCGGATAGCTGCTGGTAGTCCATCGCACGGTATCCGCAGGGGGTATTTCCTGGCCAGCGGCATTAACTGTGCGAAACATGCTGCGCCACTTTTCATCCTCACAAAGGCTTGCGAAGGTGTATTTCGCATTGACGCCCGCTTCGGCAAGCAAACGATCAAATTCGTAGGTGACGCGGAAATTGGCAAAATTTTCAAAGTTTCTGGTGGCGATGGGCGCTTCGGGTATGTCTTCCAAGAAACTGCCATTACAGAGAAAACTGTGGCCTTCGCCGCGTACATGCTGTGGGCTTGCGCCATCTTGCAATATATGAATCACGTGGCCGATGGATTTCAGCATCGTCGCCCATAAATTATCGCGAAAATTGGATTGCCGCAGCGCCGTTAGGTTTGTTGCGGGTACGGCCGCTTCTTTGTAGGTCAGGGCGAGCCAAAACAACCGGCGCGCGTCAATGTAGCTGAAGTGATTATTGGTTAGCCCTGGGCTTTGGTCATTCGTCCAATTGGCGTTGTCATTTATGCCGAGCGCCCAGGTTGTGGATCGTGTCGCGCCAGCGAGCAAACCCGCCCCGGCGCCGATGCCTGTGGTGTTTGTGATGGGCTCATAAAAATGATGCACCGAGCGGAATTCGTTTGTCCAGGCATTTAGATCGGGTGTCAAGTTAGGGTCGTCATACGCGCCATCTTTGAAATCATCTTCCCGAATAGCGCCGCGCATGAGCCAGCCCTCGAAACGCAGCCAAGGGGCCGGGCCTAAAGCTTGGCTAGCAAAGTAACCGGTGTAGGCCGGTGGCATGGAGCGTTGCTCAAACAGGGTAGGACAGCGGGTGCGCAGTGCGCTCGATGCTTGCGTGTTATTGCTTGGCAGCCACCAGGCACCGGTGGCATCAATGTAGTGATCTTTGCCGCCAACGCCGCCATTCACGGCAACGCATGTTTGGGTATCAGATTGACTAAATGGGTGTTCTGGGGTCAATCGATCAAATCCCAGCCTTGCATAGAGTTCCTTTTACTCGGAAGTTGTGCCGCTAATAATGGATTTTCCGAACGCGCCATTGGTAAACAACGCATGTGTTTCCAAATTGAATCCAGCGGTTGGCGAAGCAAATACAATGAGCAATAGAAGCTTTCGGCAATTCATGGTTGTATTCCTGGTGAAAGTGGCATGGTTTCTATGGTGGGTAGGGGCGGACCGCTGCGAATCAGTTCTGCCTCAATCATT
>JANNYO010000351.1:0-5839 GCA_031410115.1 Rhodanobacteraceae bacterium
GCGAAGGTGCGTTGGTGCGCCAAGCATTGCGGGAAAACCCACGAGGCGGGATTGCCAATGCAATCACGATATTGAGCGCCGTAAAAGCATGGCAGGGGTGTCAGTTTTGGTCGGATAGTTTGAGCTATGCCGAAGTTGACTGGCGCGGCGTGATCGGCCACAAGCAGGTGACGGACGCGTATTTGGTGGCCCTAGCGAAATCAAAAAACGCCCAACTGGCAAGCTTTGATCGTGGCCTA
The DNA here is from genome assembly GCA_031410115.1 of Rhodanobacteraceae bacterium. GTDB lineage: Bacteria > Pseudomonadota > Gammaproteobacteria > Xanthomonadales > SZUA-5 > JANNYA01. The sequence goes on from JANNYO010000351.1 coordinate 240, forward strand.
GCGGCACTGCGTCCTGATGTGGTGCGCTTGGTGCCGATTCTGGGCTGAGTAGGCTTGCCGAGTCGCCTTTCGGTGAGTCTCGCCGCAAGGTGACACGGAAAAAAGCGTCAAAAAAACTGCCGTGATCGGCGCGACTAAAAAAATGCCCACAAAAAAGCGCCTCGCCACATGATGTCACTCTTGGATGTTTATAGCCTTGTCAACATTGAACTGATCAAAGTCGGGGCCGAGCGCTACCGGGCAATGCCACCCTCAGAGCATTGCCAGGCACGCATTGAACTCAAACTGTCGCCGCAAACTCCCGTGGCTGATTCGGTGATGCAAATCGGCCAAATCATGAATGCGCGGCTGGGGGTGTTGGGGTTGCCACCGAATGGGCGCGAGGAGGAAAAACTGTTTACTTTGGAAGTGGTGATGAATGCGACGTATCGCCCGCTTTTGGATCAATACGGTCAGCCCGTGGGCGACGTCAGTTTCGAGGCATTCAATCGTTTTCATACCAGCCTGACGCGGCAATTGTTTCCGCTGTTGGAGCGGCGCGCGCACCAGCTGTTATTAGAACTGGGCTTAAGTCATATCCGTTTGCCTATGGATTTGGTGCACGAAAATGCCGCCGAGCCTGCAAGCCGCCCGGCCTATCATTGATCAATCATGCGAACACACGAATGACGATTCCAAACGACGATGAACTGTTTGCCCAAGCGAAAGTTTTTGGCGACCGATTAATGACACAGCGCCTGAAGTTAGCCACCGCCGAAAGTTGCACCGGCGGCTGGCTGAGCAAAGTCGTTACCGAAGTGCCCGGCTGCTCGGACTGGTTTGACTGCGCGTTCGTCGCCTACAGCTATGAGGCAAAAGAATCCGCGCTCGGCGTGCCGAGGGTCATGCTCGAGGAGTTTGGCGCAGTTAGCCAAGAGGTGGTCACCGCGATGGTGCGTGGCGCATTGTCGCGCTCACGTGCCAATGTTGCGTGCTCGATCACTGGTATTGCCGGCCCCTCGGGTGCGGTACCCGGCAAGCCGGTTGGCACAGTTTGGTTGGCCTGGGGCCGGGGGCATCACCCGCCGATATCGCGCCGTTTTTTGTTTGAAGGTGATCGTGATGCGGTACGCCGCCAGACCTTACGTGCCGCGTTCATTGGTTTGTCGGAGCTAATTGCTTAGCTTTAGCGGCGCGCCATCGCCGCGTCTTTTTCCAATTACGCCTGCAGTTCACCGTTGTGATACACCGCCTGCACATCGTCCATATCTTCTAACCAATCAATTAAATCACTTAACGTTTCACCGATTTCTGCGGTCACAACGGCATAGTTTTGCGGGCGCATGACGATATCGCTGCGCTCGATTTTCAGCTTGCTTTGCGCCAATACTTTTTTCACCGCTTCAAAATGATCTGGCTTACACAGTACGGTGCTGAAGCCATCTTCGGATTGCACATCGTCAGCGCCTGCATCAAGGGCCAACTCAAACACCTTTTCTTCGTCCGCTTGGTTTGGCGTCACGAGGATTAACTCACCCAGCCTGGAAAACTGGAACGCGACCGAGCCGCTGGTGCCCAGATTGCCGCCGTGCTTATTCAACGCATGACGTACATCCGCCACGGTGCGCTGAGTGTTGTCGCTCAAACAATCAATCAAAATCGCCACGCCACCCGGGCCGTAGCCTTCGTAGCGAATTTCCGACATATCGTCGTTTCCATCGCCACCCGCACCGCGCTTGACCGCGCGATCCATGGTTTCTTTAGTCATGTTCGCCGATAGCGCTTTGTCAATCGCCGCACGTAGGCGCGAATTCCCGGCCGGGTCGCTACCACCGCGCGCAGCGACGGTAATTTCCCGGATGATTTTGGTGAACACCTTACCGCGACGCGCATCTTCTGCGCCTTTGCGGCCAGCAATACTCGGGCCACGGCCCATATCAATTCCTTTTGGTTTGCATTGGCAGGACAAATTCTTTTGTTAGCGCGTTTTTTAAAAAGTTAACGCCCTGGATTCCCGCGTGCGCGGGAAAGACGGCTGATGCACGTTTTGACAAGTTAGGTTCCTGGATTCCCGCCTGCGCGGGAAGACGGCTGCCGAAATGGTTTGCCAGATCGCTCAACTGCACTTCAAAAGTAGCACCGTGACATTGTCCGAGCCACCACCATCAAGCGCCGCTAAGATCAAGTGATCCACCGATTCTTGCGCGCTCAGGCCCCGGCTGAGAATTTCGCCGATGCCTTTGTCGTCGACTTCTTCGGTCAAGCCATCACTGCACAGCAAAAACTGCATGCCCGCTTTCAGCGTGCCGCGCACGGTTTCTACGCGCAGTTGCTCAGGCGCGGTAACACCCAAGGCTTGGGTGACGACGTTGCGGTGTGGACTGGTTTTGGCTTGTTCGGGGGTGAGCACACCGGTATCGACTAATTCTTGAACATAGGAATGGTCACGCGAAAGCTGCTTTAACTCGCCGTTGTACATATACACCCGGCTGTCGCCAACCCAGGCGACTTCAAAATCGGCGCCCTTGATTGTCAGCGCCACCACCGTCGTGCCCATAGGGCGCTCAGAGCGTCGCTCGTTGCTATGGCGCATAATTTCTTGGTCAGCGGTGACAATCGCTAAATTAAGCGCTCTACCGGCGGCAATTTCTTTGACCACATATTCGCGCGCCAAAGCGCTGGCAACTTCGCCGTAATCATGCCCACCCATCCCGTCCGCGACCAGCCACAGGCCCAAATCGGCGTCGGCGTGATAGGTGTCTTCATTGTGATCCCGGCGCAAACCGGTGTGGGTGCCGTGGCCAAATTCAATCGCGTTGCTGGGCGAGTTGCTCGGCGCGCTGTTGGAAGTGGCGTGGTTTAAACGTGTAGGCGTCGCACTCATGTCTTTCAGCCCGTGCACTGAAAAAAGACGACGCTTGCCGGGTCTTTTTCCAATGCTTGGCCCAAACTAATGGAGCCGGATTTGCGCAAAGGCATACTGTCGCGGTGCAGACGAATCTCGTCGTCATCGCCAATTTTGACGTAGGTGCCGTTGGTAGAACGGTCGGTAATCAAAAACTGACCGCGCGAAAATTCAATCAGCGCGTGATTGCGTGAAACCCATTCGTTGTCGACGATGCACTGATTTCCTGGGTCCCGGCCCAGCCCGTAGGAATTGCTGAGTTCAGAAATTTCTGTCAACTCGCCGCGCGTACGCATGACTAATTTGTGTGAGCTGGGCAGCTGATCCAAACGAATCGCTTTTGCCACCATCGTGACGTTGGAATTATCCTCTTGCCAGAGCAAATCAACGATGTCCACGCCGTTTTGTTTGCCCTTGACCATCGCCTCGCCGAGCGAGCGAATGCGAAATGCGGCGGCAGAACTAACACCGGTGACGGTGCTGCTGGTGGTAACAATCTGTTCGCGTTTCGCCAGCTGCGCCATGCGCGCGGCGGTGTTGACGGCGTCGCCGTAGACATCGCCATCTTCAATCAGCGCCTCACCGTGATGTAGGCCGATGCGGATCGCTAAATGATCGCGCGCCCAGGCCAAATCACCGGCGACGCGGCGCTGCATATCAACCGACGCATGCAAGGCATTCGATGGCCCAGGAAAGGTGCACATGATTTCGTCACCGATGGTTTTAATCACCGTGCCGCTGTGGCGAATCGTGATTTGTGTCAGCGCGTTTAACACCTGGGACGTCAGCGCACGCGCCTCGACATCACCTCGGGTTTCAAACAGTTTCGTGCTGCCCGCAATATCGGCAAATAAAATTGTGATCGGTCGTTGTTCGCTCATCACGTGAGTTTAGGCGAATCTTGGGGCTCGGGGAAAGCAAAAGTTTGCGTCGATCAGCTGATTTTTGCAGGGCGGGCGAAACCCACACACAACGATTGACGCGCGCACCGGACTAGGAACAATCTTGAGCGCAAGCTTGGTCGTCGAAAAATTCCCGTCATCTTTGATTTGGAGCGCTTTATGCCACGATTTTCAACCTCTTCGATCCGAAATTTGTGTGTCGTGGGCAACACCGGCGTTGGTAAAACCACTTTGGTTGAAGCGCTACTCAAACACAGTGGTGCTATTGCACTATCGGGTTCGGTTGAAAAAGGTTCCACCGTCAGCGATTTTGATAGCCAAGAAAAAGTCCGGCTGCACTCGCTTAACACCAGTGTGATGAGCTTTGACGCCAGCGACATGCATTTCAACGTGATCGATACGCCTGGGCTTGCTGACTTTCGGGGTACCACGCTCAGCGCAATGGCTGCGGTTGAAACCGTCGCGGTCGTGCTTGACGCCCAAGCCGGGCTTGATGCGAACGCGCTCAAATTACTCGAACGCGCGCATGCGCGTGGCAACGAACGTGTGATCATCATCAACCGTATTGATGCGGATGGCGTTAAATTGGAAGCGGTGATGGCGCAGCTCACCGACGCCTTGGGGGGCATTTGCCTGCCGCTGAATTTGCCATCGCGCGGCATGACGCGGGTGGTGGACTGTTTTTTTACTGCTGATTCCAAATTTGGCACTGAAATCAGCAGCGTCAAAGTGGCACACCAGCAAATCATTGACCAAGTCGTTGAAGTCAATCCGACGGTGATGGAACATTATTTAGAAGAAGGCGAAGCCAAGCTGTCCACTAGTGAATTGCACGACGCGTTCGAGCAATGCCTGCGCGAAGGGCATTTGATTCCCGTGCTTTTTACCAGCGCGCGCACGGGTGCGGGGGTGGCCGAGCTGTTCGACGTGCTGGTGCGCTTATTGCCCAATCCGGCCGAAGGCAATCCGCCGCCGTTTTTTAAAGGCCCATCGAAACTGTCCGCAGCATCGGAAGGCGACGCATCGGAAGGCGACGCGTCGGAAAGGCCCGAGCAGAGTGTATCGGTGCAAATTCAGGCGGACGCGCATCAACACGTGGTGGCGCACGTTTTCAAAGTCGTAAACGACGCGTTTGTCGGAAAGATGTGCATATTTCGGATTTACCAAGGCACAGTGAAACGCGACACTCAGCTCTTTATCGGCGATGGCAAAAAACCCTTTAAAATCGGGCATCTGTACAAACTATTTGGTGCCAAACACGTTGAAATTGATGAAGGCATTGCCGGTGATATTTGCGCCGTTGCCAAAATTGACGATATTCACTACGGCGATGTGTTGCACGACAGCCATGATGAAGATCACTGGCATTTGATGCCGCTTGCCCTGCCCAAGGCGATGTTTGGCCTGAGCGTGCAGCCAATCAGCCGCGGCCATGAGCAAAAACTATCTAGCGCGCTACAAAAATTAGCCGAAGAGGATCCTAGTTTTCACATTGAACATCACGTCGAACTTAATGAAACCGTGCTGCTTGGCTTGGGTGATTTGCATCTTAAAGTGATGCTGGAGCGGCTAAAAGCGCGCTTTCAAGTTGAAGTCAAAACCGCACCACCGCGCATTGCTTATCGGGAAACGATTAGCCTGGAGGCGGAAGGCCATCACCGGCACAAAAAACAAACCGGTGGTGCCGGCCAATTCGGCGAAGTTTCCCTGCGCGTGCGGCCCTTGGCGCGCGGCGAAGGGTTTCGTTTTGTTGATGCCACCCGCGGTGGCACGATCCCGCACAACTTTATGCCAGCGGTGGAAAAAGGCGACAA
>JANNYO010000352.1:0-12053 GCA_031410115.1 Rhodanobacteraceae bacterium
GCTCCAAGCAGTTTTAAAAATTCTGAAACCCCGCGTTTTGCCGATTCGTCGGCATACTTAGCGATACTCAACGGTCCAGACACATTTTTAAGCGAAGCTTTACCGGTTAAAAGCGATTTCATTATTCCTAAGGTTCGGGTAGTTTGATACCACGCTTCGTTCATACCTGCTACGAACGCATTGATTGGTCCAAGTTTTCGTGTGGTTTCGAACCTTTCAAAACGCATTCCGACGCGCCAGGCGGATACACCCTCAATCGTCGACAGTTCAGCGGTGACGGGTACGTTGCGGCGGATACTATTGCGTTCAGCCGTAAAAACAAGCTGTCCTGCGTTGGCTTTCCCTAATTCCTGGATGCGCTCAACTAAGCCGTTAAAATCTGAAATCGGCTTGCCATTGACGGCAACTAGGCGTTCACCCAAAGCCAGCCCCGCTTGCTGAGCGGCACTATTGGGCGAAAACCCAGCGATGACGCTGTCGGGGTTGATGAAATAGGGCTCCATACCTAAAACGCTAAGGACGCCTTGCTCATCAAATTTTGGCGGCAAAGCGGTCAAATCAAGCGTCAAACTGCGCGCTGCACTGCCTGGAATCAGGGCGTTTACGACCGAAACATGGGCAATTTGCTTGTCAAAGCCGAGCTGCATCAACTCTATTCCGGCAGTCGTCCAATTACCGACCTCGGTTTCATTGACTTTGATAATCTCATCACCGCGCAGCATTCCCGCCGACTGCGCCAGTCCGGTTGTGGGCCCCAAAACCGCGCGATCATCACGCACGCCGATGATAAACATGACCGCAAACGCAACAATCGCGAACAGCAAGTTCGCCAACGGCCCAGCGAGAACAATTGCCGAACGTTTCGACAGTGACACTTGATCAAAAGCCCGTGCGACATCACCGGGCTCAACCGAACCGTCGCGCGTGTCTGCGAATTTGACGTAACCGCCCAAGGGCAGGGCGTTAATCGCGTATTCGATGCCGTCTTTGCCGGTGCGTTTCCAAAGGGCAGGGCCAAAACCAATCGCATAGCGCAATACTTTAACGCCGCATTTGCGGCCCACCCAAAAATGCCCGAACTCATGCCAAGCGACGAGCACGCAGGTGACCACTAAAAACCAAAATAGCTGACTAAAATGGATGCTCATATTTCTAACTGTTGCTGAGTGGTAATTAGGGTGGACGCCGAAATTCTTGCGAGAGCGTCCAAGGTCAGAATTTCGTCTAAATTGTGCACGGACTGTATCGGCGTCTGGCGTAAGCACTCGTTAATGAGCTTCGGAATTGCGCTAAATGTCAGTGCGCCGTTCAGGAATGCATCAACCGCGACTTCATTTGCAGCGTTTAACACCACCAACGCACTTGGGCCAGACGCCAGGGCGTCGTAGGCCAAATTCAGACACGGAAAGCGTACGGCGTCCGGCGTTTCGAAGCTCAATGACTTCAGCTGGCTAATATTGAGTGGCTTGACACCAGAGGCAATGCGCGATGGGTAGGCTAACGCGTGCGCAATGGGTGTACACATATCAGGGCTGCCGAGCTGGGCTAAAAAACTGCCATCAACGTACTCGACTAGGGAATGCACGATACTTTGCGGGTGCACTACGACCTCAATCTGGTGCAAAGGTAGTCCAAACAGCCAATAGGCTTCGATGACTTCCAAACCTTTGTTCATCAAGGTTGCTGAATCTACCGAGATTTTCCGGCCCATTTGCCAATTGGGATGCGCGCACGCCTGCTCGGGCGTGACCGCTGCGAGTTCAGCCAAACTGTGGTTGCGAAATGGCCCGCCGGATGCCGTTAACCAAAGTTTTGCCACGCCCGATGTGGCGTCAAGTGGGCGGGCAGGGGGCAAACACTGAAATAGCGCGTTGTGTTCGCTGTCAATCGGAATTATTTGTGCGCCAGACGCAATCGCCGCTGACATCACCAACGATCCAGCAATCACCAGCGCTTCTTTGTTTGCAAGCAACAGCCGCTTGCCGGCGGTTGCGGCTGCTAACGTGGACGCTAAACCTGCCGCACCGACAATGGCAGCAACCACAGCGTCAACCGAATCGGCGCTAACCAAGTCATTTAACGCCGACGCGCCATGCCAAATTTCAACCTGGATATCCGGCAACAGCGCGCGCAGTTCCTGCGCCGCATCCGCATCCGCAACAACTGCGATTTTGGGCCGAAATTCGACACAAATTTGCGCTAACAGAGCGATGTTGCGGTGTGCGCTGACGCCAAACAGTTGATATTTTTCTGGGTGCAAGCGCAATACTTTGAGCGTGCTTTGCCCAATCGACCCAGTCGCGCCCATCAGTGCAATACGCTGCATCACAAACCGAGCAAAACCTTGCCAGCAACAAACGCTGGAAGTGCCGCCAACAGCGAATCAATGCGATCTAATACGCCGCCGTGACCGGGAAGTAGGGTGCCTGAGTCTTTCAAATTGGCATTGCGTTTCATCAAGCTTTCGAATAAATCGCCAACAATGGAAAAGGCCACCGTGACTAACGCCAAACCGACCAGCAGCAGAGCGTCTGGCATTGATTTACCCGCCCAAATGCCGCAGCCAAAGGCAAAAAGCGCAGACGCGGCTAACGCGCCGTAAACGCCTTCACGGGTTTTTCCTGGGCTAATGTGCGGCGCGAGCTTTTTGTTGCCGAATTTGCGTCCAGTAAAATACGCACCAATATCGGCACACCAGATGAGTGCGAACACAAACAATGTCCAATACGCGCCGTTTACCGATTCGTGCAACAACACCGCCGCGCACCAAGCTGGAACCATAAGCAAGGCGCCGACCACCATTTTGAGTTCCGAATTTGCCGAAGTTTCAGACTGTGCGAACGTTACGCGCCGCAGCCAAAGTAGGGCAAAACACCACCAAATCGCACCCAGCTCGGCAACATAAACGTAGTTGAGGTGCGCTAAAAAATACCAACACAGCGCGATAAGTAGCGCGTTAAGCAGCAATACGGCAGCGCGAAACCGCCGACGTTTGACGCCAATGATGCGCGTCCATTCCCAGGTTCCTAGCAGCAAAACAATGGCCAGCCCAAGCGCAAACCATGCGCTGTGCAAATACAGCACACCTAAAATTGCCAGCGGCGTAAGCAGGGCGGCGGTCAAAAATCGCGCCGCCAATGCTGGGTCTTTTTTATAGCTTGCAATGCTCATGCGTTTTGCGCCTGCGAAATCTTGCCAAACCGACGCTGACGCTGGGCAAATTCATTCAACGCGGCGTGCAACGCCTCTGCATCGAAATCGGGCCATAGGGTCGGGGTAAAATAGAGCTCGGCATAGGCAATTTGCCACAGCAAAAAATTGCTAATGCGCATCTCGCCGCCGGTGCGGATAAACAAATCAACCTCGGGTAAATCCGCCAGTGCCAAATAAGGCTGCATGCTGGTTTCGGTGATGTCACTGGCCGTTAAAAAGCCGTCCCTCACGTCTTCACTTAAGCGCCGCGCCGCTTGCGCGATATCCCAGCGTCCGCCGTAATTGACCGCAATATTCAGCGATAAACGTGAATTCGCCGCGGTAAGTGTTACCAGCTCTTTCATTTCTTGTTTCAGCGGTTCGGCAAAGCGGCTTAACTCGCCGACAAACCGTAGGCGCACGCCGTCGCTGTGAAGTTGCTCGGCTTCAGAACGCACCGAACGTAGGAATAGTTCCATTAAACCCGTGACTTCTTCCGCTGGCCTTTGCCAGTTTTCGCTGCTGAAGGCAAAAAGCGTCAATACGTCCACACCTGCACGGGCACAGGCTTCGACGGTCGCCCGCACGGATTTTACCCCCGCACGGTGACCAAATATTCGCGGCTGCAAACGCTTTTCCGCCCAGCGACCATTACCGTCCATAACCACCGCAACATGTTTCGGGATTGCGCTTGAATTTGGTTTTAAATTTGTCGTGTCAGGACTGGCCGAGTTGACTAAAGGCTTAGCCACTAGAGATGCATCAATTCGTCTTCTTTAGTCTTGCAAATTGCATCGACCTCTTTAACGAACTTATCGGTAAGTTTCTGCGCGTCTTCTTCAGCGCGTTTGTCTTCATCTTCGGTGATGAGTTTGGCTTTCAGCAGATCTTTTAGATGTTGCATCGCGTCGCGGCGCACATTTCGAATGGAAATTTTCGCGGTTTCACCTTCGCCCGCAACCACTTTAGCCAGCTCTTTTCGGCGCTGCTCGGTCAGCGGCGGCAAATTGATGCGAATCAGCGTCCCCGCGACATTTGGCGTCAACCCGAGGTTGGACGCCATAATGGCTTTCTCGACCGGGCCTACCATTTGCTTTTCCCAGGGTTGCACTTGCAGGGTGCGGGAATCAGCGACAGTGACGTTAGCGACTTGGCTTATCGGCACCATTTGACCGTAATAGTCAATTCTTACGCCATCCAAGATGCCTACCGATGCACGACCGGTGCGCAGGCGGGTGAATTCGTGTTTAAGCGAATCGATGGATTTTGTCATGCGCGTTTGCGCGTCAGTTTTGATTTCGGCTATCGACAGGGTCATGGCTTCGTCGTCTCGTTTAGGTGGCGGCGGAAAAGCTGGCGAGTATAGCTTGCGAAGCGTTTGTCATTGCGAATGCTGTGAAGCAATCTCAGTTTGACTTGCCGCTGATGTCTCGCCGCCTGTGCGTATTTTACATAATAAACATTCCACGCAGTCTATCTGAACCGCTTTAACGGCAGCAGCGTGCAATTTACGCCACTGCCGCCGCAACAAATCGCCCTAAAGCGTTATTTTCAACACGGATATGTGCGCCGATACTTTGCGTGCGCGCCATCGCAGCTTCAGTAATCAAACGCGCAACCAGCAATTGGTCCAATGCTTTAGAACCGCTTAGGCAGCGTTTTTCCAATAGTTGCAATTGATCGAGCGCGTTGTTCAAACCATCACTACTGCGCTGGACGCCAACGAAACTCCACATCAACGTACGCAGGCGGTTATAAACCAGGCTTTCACTGACCGGTGCAACACTGGTGCGGCGTATCGGCACAGAACCGTCATCGTTGAGCACGCCGTTTGAGCTACCTTGTCGCCCCAATCGTTCACCCAAGGTGCGACCGAAACTAATCGCCTCCAAAAGCGCATTGCCGCCCAAGCGGTTGGCACCGTGCACACCCGTGCAGGCGACTTCACCAACCGCAAATAAACCCGGCAGCGAAGTCGAGCTATGCATATCAACTTTGACGCCGCCCATATGAAAGTGCGCGGCTGGCATCACCGGAATCAAATCAAACCGTGGGTCTATGCCGCGCGTATGGCAGGCGGCGAATGCCGTTGGGAAGCGCACCCGAATCGCATCCCCAAGCTGGCGCGCGTCCAGATAAACCTCGTGTCCTTGCTCCATCTGCGCGAAAACGGCGCGCGCAGCGACGTCATTGGGCGCCAACTCAGCGTGTTCATGCACGGACGCCATAAAGCGCACGCCCGCATTATTCACCAAACGCGCACCTGCACCCCGCAGTGCTTCCGTGATTAGCGGTAGCTGATCCACGTCATTGGCGGTTCGATTCGCCAGCGCGGTTGGGTGAAACTGCATAAATTCCATATCACTGAGCGTGGCACCGGCTGCATGCGCGAGCGCAATACCGCCGCCGGTCGCTTCAACTGGGTTACTGGTGTGGCGATAGAGCTGCCCTAGCCCGCCGGTTGCCAGCACAACATTCGCGGCGTACAGCTCAATGCTTTCACCGCGTTTGGTGCGCGCATGCGCGCCCACAACCTTGCCCTGCATCTTGACTAAGCGCTCAACTTCGGTGAACTCAAACACCTCAATATTGCGCGCGTTCGAAACCGCGTCACGCAAAGCCCGCATAATTTCAGCGCCGGTTGCATCGCCGCCAGCGTGCAAAACCCGCGCGACACCATGTGCAGCAGCACGTGAAAGCAGCGCACCCTGCACCGAACGATCCCATTGCACGCCGTAGTTTCCAAGCCATGACACCACGTCCTGTGCGTCTTCAACCATCCAACGCACCGCCATTTTGTTACCGGCTTTAGAACCTGCGGCAAGCGTTTCTGCAGCGTGTTGGATCGTCGAATCGGCGTTTGATAGTGCTGCCGCGATGCCGCTTTGCGCCCAGCAGCTGGAACCATCGAGGCCAAACACGCCCTTACAAAGCACCGCGACGCGCAGGCCCTTGGCCGCTAATGCCGTGCTCAATCCCGCAGCACCGGTACCAATTATGATTAGATCGTAGCGTTCAGCCATCTCTTGCTCGCTGTGCGTCAGTTTCTGACATTGTGCATCACCTTTTGACCAATGAAACGTGGCACATGCAACAGTTTTACATCTTCAGTGGCGCTGAATTGCGAAATTTTCGATTTCACCAGGCACTTGCTGGTTTTGAGTGATCTACACGGTCGACCAAATCGCCTCAAGTTCCGCACCTGGGCGCTGATCAACCGATGCTGCCACCTGCCCGCCCCCGGCTAATACATAGTTGAATAATTTGTAGGAACCGGTATTTTCCAGCTGCTTTAGCTCACCAATTTGGCTGACTGCAGCGGCTTGCAGCAGCTCAAACTCATCTGGCAGTTGCAGCAATTCGCTTTGGTGTGCGGCATCGACTAGGCTGTTGCTTAGCAGGGTCGAAACCGAGTTTTCCTCGTGCTTGAGCGGGCTTAGTTTTAAGCCGCGGTGCAGCACTTTGTTGCGCCCCTCGGTCGTCGCGCGAATGCCGACGGCATCGGCTTTGCGCGAAAGCAGCTGGATGCCAGCTTCTAAGGAATCATTGTTGCCGCCGCGCAGCCAGCGCAGCACGCCCACCAGCCAATCGCGTGGATCATCGTCATCTTCATCGACGGGTGCGGAAAGTACGATCAGCTCGCCGACTTTACAGCGCAAATTTGACGCTGACGGCCAATACACCCGATATCCGCCCAGGCTTTGATCCTGAACTTCCACCCGCGACAGGGTTGGTTTTGCCGATTCGCTAGACGCCTGCGCCCAGGCCGCTGAGCGTTCGCGGTCAGTTAAGCTGACGCCCACAAGGCTAAGCGCGTTGACAAACATATTGAAATCTTTGTTGTCAGCAATCAAATAGTGTGCCGCTTGCAGGCCGATCGCTACTTCCAACATATGTCCAGCAGGCATGCGCTGATGCACGCGTTCGCCGCCAAAACCCCAGGCCAAAAGCAGGCGCTCAACCAAGTCCACCTGTAAATTCACCGATTGCCCGAGTTTGCTGCGCGGCGTCATCATGCCATCGCGCCCAACGGCATCAAATTGCCCCCGGATGGTTTGCACTAAGCCGGCGCAGTCTAGGCGCCAGACGCGTTTAGCACTGTCAGCCACGCGCACGCCGGGGCCCGAGTCAACATCGGCGTCAATTAAAAATACGCCATCACCGCGATTCTCAAGCCGCAAAACCGCATATGCCGCCCACACCCGGCTTGCCGCTTCGACATCGATAATCTCCCGCTGAGTCAGGCGATACGGGTTAGTCAAAAACATCAGCGCTGCCTGCAAATAGCACGACAGAGGGCTGATCGATACGCCGGCAAGCTGCGGATCTTTTTCTAATTTTTCATGCAAGTTTTGACTAATTGCATACGAAAACAGCGCGTTCAGCTCGCTCCACGTGCCCGGCGGCACTTCCGAGTAGGTCAGATAGCATTTGCCCAACAGCGCGCCCAAATGCTCCATCGCGCGCACGACGGCCAACAGCGCGTAACGCCCGCGTAAAAAAGGTACCGACCCTTTTGGGCCACATAAATCGATGATTGCCAGCTTGTAGCCCAACGCCAGTTCGCGATGAAAATCCTTCATCACCTGGCCGATTTGGCGCTTTTGCTGCGGTAAGGGCAGCGGCTGACCGATCACATGTTTGTCCATGCCACCGAGGGTAAAATTGATCGGCTGGCGCAGCAGTTCAAGGGTTTCTAGGCGGGCAATCGCGTCGACTTCGAGAGTGTTGAGCTCTTTCAAGCCGTTGTAGAGCATTTTTGCAGTAACGCCACTGTTTGCCAGCGGCAGCGCCTCAATCCACTGGCGCACCAGCTTTGCCTGAGTCGGGAACGAATCTTTGTTGGGCTTACGCCGGATCGGCTGATCCTTTAATAGCCTGACAAAATTGGCTGGCATAGCGCGCTCGATTGATCCCTGGGACGCTGATTCTAAGGTCAAGCGTGGCCTAGATGCAGCAAACATTGTTGACGGCGCAGGCAAACGCTGCTTTTGACGACGCAAAGTCCACCGGCGCAATCGTCGGCCTTAGCCTGCTAGCGCACAGAACGACGCAATGCTCGCGTGCACGATCACTTTCCCCAACTGAAAGAGGCCCGCCTGATGTCGCAATCTGCTGATGTTAATCGAAAAATTCTTCTGAATTCCCGTCCAAAGGGCAAGCCTAGCTTGGCTGATTTTCGCCTGGAAAACTCCGCGGTGCCAACGCCGATGGCAGGGCAAATCTTGTTGCGTACGGTGTATTTATCGCTGGATCCCTACATGCGTGGGCGCATGAGTGACGCGGCGTCGTACGCAGTACCGACTGCGATCGGGGAAGTTATGGGTGGTGCCGCGATCGCACGCGTCGAAAGCTCAAACCATGCAAATTTCAAACCCGGGGATTGGGTTTTAGCCATGGGCGGTTGGCAAGACTTCTCGATTTCTGACGGTGAAGGCCTGACCAAACTTGATCCAAACATGGCGCAGCCATCACGGTACTTAGGCGTGCTTGGGATGCCGGGGTTCACCGCCTACATGGGCCTTCTGGACATCGGTCAGCCAAAGCCCGGAGATACCGTTGTGGTGGCCGCGGCGAGTGGTGCCGTGGGTGCAGTCGTTGGGCAAATTGCCAAGCTCAAGGGTTGCCGGGTCGTAGGGCTGGCTGGCAGCGCGAAAAAGTGTCGTTATGTGGTGGAAGAACTCGGTTTTGACGCCTGTCTTGACCACCACAGCAGCAACCTTTCGCAAGCGCTCTTTGCCGCCTGTCCAAAGGGCATAGACGTCTATTTTGAAAGCGTGGGTGGTGCGGTTTTTGACGCAGTTTTGCCGGTGTTAAACCCTGGTGCGCGGATACCACTGTGCGGTTTGATCGCAAACTACAACGCATCCAATCAGGATGAGCCCGTCCAGGCAACGGATCGCTTGAGCGTTGTTATGCGCACGCTACTTGCGAAGCGCATCAAACTGCAAGGCTTCATTATTTTTGCCGACTATGGCGCCCGTTTTGGCGAATTTTCTAGCCAAATGACAGCATGGCTGAAGGATGGGAAAATTAAGTATCGGGAGGACATGCAAGAGGGTCTGGAGCAAGCGCCTCAGGCATTTATCGGCCTGCTTGACGGCCAAAACTTCGGCAAATTAGTCATCCGGGTGGGCGCTGATTAGCTGATTAACTACGTAAGCTCACGCGGCATCAATTGAATTTAAGGCACGGTGAAGTCCAAGCTCAACGCCTACACAGAAAGCTTGGAGTCTCGCGATGAGCGACACGGCAAAAATGAGTCTCACGATGAGCGACACGGCAAAAATGAGTCTCGCGATGAGCGACACGGCAAAAATGAGTCTCGGGATGAGCGACACGGCAAAAATGAGTCTCGGGATGAGCACACGCACCGAATCCGATAGTTTTGGCGCCATTGAAGTGCCTACTGCGGCCCTTTGGGGCGCACAGACCGCGCGCAGTCTGCATTTTTTCGCCATTGGCGACGTGCGTATGCCGATCGCGATTATTCACGCGCTAGCTTGGATTAAATCGGCAGCAGCGGAAGTCAATCGTGATTTAGGCGTGCTCGAAGCGGGCAAAGCGCATGCGATTATTGACGCCGCACAGCGGGTTGCGGCCGGCGCATTTGACGGCGAGTTTCCGCTTTCGGTGTATCAGACCGGGTCCGGCACGCAAAGCAACATGAACGTCAACGAGGTGATTGCGCACATTGCGAATTTGTTTGCCTTGGCAAACGAGTCAACAGGAAAGTTGTCTGCGCCAGCGACGCAGATACATCCAAATGACGATGTGAATTTGGGGCAATCTTCCAACGACGTGTTTCCCACCGCGATGCATATCGCGATCGCGTTGGCTGCCAAGCAAGCGCTGCTACCTGCCCTGCTCGATTTGACCGCGATGCTGCAGGCGAAAGCGGCGAAGTTTACAGACGTCGTTAAAATTGGCCGTACCCATCTGCAAGATGCAACGCCGATCACGCTTGGGCAGGAATTTGGCGGCTACGCGGCCCAACTTGAGCTTTGCGCCAGTGCGATTCGCCACGCACTGGTCGCGGTGCACGGCCTTGCCATTGGCGGCACCGCAGTGGGCACCGGTTTAAACACGCACCCAAAGTTTGGCGCGCGAGTGGCGGCGTTATTGGCGGAAAAACTTCATTTACCGCTTGTGCAAGCGGGCAATCTGTTCGCCGCGATGGCCGGGCATGAAGCTTTGGTTGGCCTGCACAGCAGCATAAAAATGCTTGCCATCGCGCTGACGAAAATCGCCGGCGACATCCGCCTGATGGGCAGTGGGCCCCGCGCGGGCTTGGGCGAGCTGCGACTGCCGGAGAATGAACCGGGAAGTTCAATCATGCCGGGGAAGGTCAACCCCACACAAATTGAAGCACTGACCATGGTGTGCGCGCAGGTATTTGGCCACGACGCAGCGATTGGATTTGCCGCAAGCCAAGGCCAGTTTGAGCTCAATGTCTACAAGCCGTTAATCGCGCTCAACGTGCTGGACAGTATCCGGTTACTGAGCGATGCCATGCGCAGCTTTAATCAGCATTGCCTAGCTGGCATTTCCGTTAATACCGCCCGTGTTGCCGAGTTACTAAACAGCTCGCTGATGTTAGTCACTGCCCTAACACCGCACATCGGCTACGCGCGCGCCGCCAAAATTGCCAAACACGCCCACGTCGAAGGCATCAGCCTGCGCGCGGCAGCGTTGGCGTTGGCTGAGGTTAGCGAGGTGGAATTTGATACCTGGGTTGATGCGGGAAAAATGTTAGGAAGCGAATAAGTCGTACCCAAGTCCAAACGCAAAATATCGACTGGATTTTCCCACCCAAAAAAAACCCCAGCAACGCGCGACGCGTTCTGGGGCAAGGGTAATTGGGGCACGGTAAGCACCCACCCTAAAAACAAGGTTTATCGGAACACATACTCGCCGCGATTGTCCTTCCAAGCGGACTCGAAAAACACCGCGTCTGCCTCATTGCGCGGCGTTACGCCCATCAAAATACCGCCGCCTTCAATGGCGTCTTGGTAATATTTAAGACGCTCTTCTGGCATGTTCCAGCCAACGAGCGCGCCGACTAAACCGCCAGTTAAGCCGCCGACGCCAATTCCGGCGAAGGTTGCTGCAAGTGGGCCTGCGATAATTAGGCCAAGGCCCGGCACGATGATTGAAGTACCGATGGCAGCAATTGCGGCTGCCACTGCACCAATACCCGCGCCAATCACGCCGCCCACTCCGGCACCTTCTGACGCGCGATTGCCGAGTTCGGTTTGCGCGCCGACGCCGGCAAAGTGCAATTTGCGGGTAGCGTCGGACATCACAACATTCACATCGCCAGTGCTGTAGCCGCGCGCCGTTACCGCGTTGTAAGCGCGCTCAGCGCTGGCACGGTCGCGAAATACGCCGGTCACCAATTTTCCAGTGGCCAAATTGGTTCCGTAAGTCGGAGTTACAGCGTTTGATAGATCCACGCGGGTGGTGGCATTTGCATCGTATGGCTTGTCCATGAAAACTTCTCCTGATTCTTGCGCCGCACGAAATGTGTGGTGTCAAGTGGGTTAATCCCAATGCGAAATTAGCGAGATCGATGCGCGTGTTCGGTACGTTGGCGCGCTTAACCGTAGAAAGTAGCGACAACGTTTAACCAAGAGTGCGGCCGCAGCAAAAACCCGCTACACAGCCAACGTCAACACGCAAGATTCATCGATACAGCTCCCGTCACCCCGGGGCACGCCGGAACCCGGAAATGGTTCGCAGCCTAATCAAAATAGCTTGAGGAAAAATGAATTTACGTTTTTAAACGGAATTGCCAAAGGAGCAAATTCGAGCCCACCGCAGAGTTTAATTTCATGCTTCGCAGGCTTCCTGGACCCCGG
>JANNYO010000353.1:0-6675 GCA_031410115.1 Rhodanobacteraceae bacterium
ATTTTTTTGATCCCTGCAATGATGCCGCTGGCAGCCACACTTGGGCAGCGGTTTTGGATGCCGAATTTAAGCGCGTGGCTGCCGCTGTTCGCGCTGTTTGTCTTACTGCCGCTGGCGGATTATCTGGTCGGGCGCGATACCCACAACCCCGACCGCACGCAGCTTGCAGCGCTTGAGGCGGAAAACTATTACCGTGTGCTGACAATACTGTGCGCACCGGCGTATCTAGTCGCGCTATTTTATTCTGGGCACTACTTTGCCCACACCGAGCTTTCATTCGCCGGCAAAATCGGCTGGCTGATCTCTCAAGGCGTGGTCGGCGGTATTGTTGCGATCAATGTCGCGCACGAGCTGATTCATAAATCCAACAAATTTGAACAGGCCGCAGGTGGCGTTCTACTGGCCAGTGTTTCCTACGGCGGCTTTAAAATCGAGCACGTACGCGGGCATCACGTACACGTATCCACGCCGGAAGATGCGTCCTCCGCGCGCTTTGGCGAAAATGTGTACGGCTTTGTTAGTCAATCGGTACCGCGCAATATGCGCGCGGCATTTCGCTTAGAAGCGCAGCGGCTGAAAAAGCTCGGGCTGCCGGTGTGGCACTGGAAAAACGAGCTGCTGCTCTGGCACGGTTTGAGTTTGGTGTTGTTACTAACGTTCGTCACCTGGCTCGGTGCGGCGGGTGCGATTTTTTTTATTGCCCAAAGTGTTGGCGCGTTCGTCAGCTTAGAAATTATCAATTACGTCGAGCACTATGGCTTAGAGCGGCAAAAATTGGCCGACGGTCGCTATGAGCGCACCACACATTTGCATTCGTGGAACTCCAACTATCTGTTGACCAATATGCTGCTGTTTCAGCTGCAACGCCATTCCGATCACCACGAAAACCCGCGCCGGCGCTATCAAGCGCTGTTGCATTACGATGCCAGCCCACAGCTACCCGGCGGCTACGCTGCGATGTTTTTGTTGGCACTCGTGCCGCCGCTTTGGTTTGCGGTTATCAACCCAAGGGTTAAAGCGCATCGGGTTAGGGGTGTGGTTTTGGGCTGAGGCACGGCGCGTCAGCGAACGATCCTTGACCACGCCCCGCCATTTTCACCGAGTCGTTTCGGACACTTTGGAGCGTTTTCATGCAGCATAACGCTGCGCTATTCCCCATCCACCTGTTGGCGCAATTTTGCCGAACGCACCAACGCGTTTAGCGCTTCGACTCCGGCTGAGAAGGCCATCGCGACATACAAATAACCGCGCGGGATATGGATCTCGAAACCGTCAGCCATGAGTGCGCCGCCGACGAGAATCAAAAACGCGAGTGCCAGCATTTTCACGGTGGGGTGGCGTTCGATGAAATCGCCGACCGGATTGCTGGCGAACATCATAATCGCCACTGCCGCCAATATCGCTGCAACCATTACCGGCAACGCGTTTGCCGAACCGGCGGTCATGCCGACAGCGGTGATGACGCTGTCTAGTGAAAACACGATATCAATAACGGCAATTTGCGCAATCGCACCCCAGTAACTAGCGGCACCTTTACCTTCGCTTTGCTCGTTCACACCTTTGAGTTCGTTAGCGATTTCCATGATTGCTTTGACGACCAAAAATAGGCCGCCCAAAATCAGCACCAAGTCGCGCACGGAAAACCCGATCCCGCCGATTTGGAACAAATCGCTGGTCATACGCGTCAGCCACGAAAGGCTAAACAGCAACGTAATGCGGGTGATGCAGGCAAGCGCAATGCCGTACCGTCGCGCGCTTGGGCGATCACGCTCAGGCAGGCGTGAGGTGACGATCGCCAAAAACACCAAGTTGTCGATGCCCAGCACGATTTCGAGCGTGGCTAGGGTAAAAAACGGAATTATCCACTCAGCAAACATGCGTGATTCGCTCTACAAAAATTGAACCTAAATACGGCAGTTGGACGGGCAAGAGCGAGCATTTTTTTGTCGCTCCAGCAAGGCATGAAGGGGCCGCATGCTGATTGCCTGCTTTGAGCAAATAACGACGCTGGGGCGTCAAAAAAGTGTGCAATCTTGTCTGTAGCGTGCTCAGCCAAGGTGTGAGCTTGGAAATGCTTAAATTCTTAAATACATTCATAATTTTATCGAAGTTAACAAGCGGTCAACTGCCGTATCTGGGTTGAGTTAGTCGGCGCGCACTAAAAGCCGCCAAAACGCCCAAGCGCAACCGCGCCCCAAACGACCAGGGCAATGAGCATGCAGCCAGAAACCGCCGCCGACCCCATATCTTTCGCGCGCCCCGCCAATTCATGGTGCTCAGGAGTGGTTTTATCAACGATCGCCTCAAGCGCGCCATTCATCAATTCCATCGTCGGCACCAAAATCACCGAAGCCGCCAACACCGCGCGTTCGAGCGCGGTGCGACCTAAAAGGAACGCACCGGGCAGCAGTGCAATCAACAAATACGCCTCAAGTCGGAACGACGCTTCATGCTGCCACGCGGCTTTCAAGCCCTGGGCGGAATAACCTGCGGCACGTAAGATTTGGCGCGGGCCGCGTGCTTCAGTGCTGGCCATGTCGTCTTTGAGTCGTCATCGTGAGTGTGTGCGCAAACTGACCGCGCATCCTGTTTTTGGGGGCTGGATCATGCCACATGGCGCGCGAGTCAACATCTACGCCGGCAACGCATTGATCCTGCAGGGTCACACAAGACAGCCGGTGTGTCGCGGCCACGAAGTGCCAAACACCACCGGAATTACGCCACCACGCCTGTTTCGACCCCGGATGGGGTCGCACTAACACCTCCAACTGACCACCCGTGCAAACAAATTTGGCCAATTTGTCCGATCCCTGGCGGGGACGAAACCATTTTACCAGGCGATCTAGACCTTTTTGCGGCTCCGATACAACCGCTACCGCATGTGATCCCTACGGCATCGATTCAGTCCATCAGTCGATTCCGCAAATTTAAACGCTACCCAGGAAATCCGCCAGCTCGTCGGCATGCTCTTCTTCGACCGCAAGTATTTTTTCCAGCAGGTAGCGCGTTGTTGGATCGTCGTTCCCGACGTATTGAATCAGTTCGCGATAGCTATCAATTGCGATGCGTTCGGCGACAATATTTTCCGTGATCATTTCGGTAAGTGTCGCACCCGCGACGTATTCCGCATGGCTGAAGCTGGTCAACAGATCTGGTGACAGCTCGGGCTCGCCACCCAGTTGCACGATGCGCTTCGCAAGCGCGTCGGCATGGCCCAGCTCCTCATTTGAGTGCGCCAAAAATTCGTCCGCAACGGTTTTCGAGTGGATACCACTGGCCATAAAGTGGTGGCGTCGATAGCGCAGCACGCAGACGATTTCGGTCGCCAGCGCCTGATTCAAGCGCTTCACGACCTCGGCCCGATCACAGCGATAGCCATCAGTCAGCGCACCTTGCTTAACATCGCGCCGGGCTTTTTTTCGCAGTGTTTTAGTATCGGTAAAATTCGTCGATTTAGCTAGGTTCTTAGCCATTTTTATAGGTCCATTTTCCGGTAAACGGGATTGAGTTGAGCCCCGCCGCAGGTATCCAAGCCGCCTTAAATCTGGTGGATACACACGGCGGGGCTCGGCAAAACCTTAGGCGAGCTACGCTCTTTTATTTTTACTATTCGTGGTAGGTCGCGCTGACCATTTCCGCATCACGCGTGGCGGTAATTGCGGCCTCATCGGCTGCGAGCGTGGCCGCGATCGTGCTGCGGCAAGCGTCTTCGCCCACACCTTTTAACGCATCGCATTTTTCTTTTGCCACGCTGTGTCGGCCCTGCGCCTCGGTCATTGCAACATCATATTTTGCCTTGGCTGCAACCATCATCGCGTCAGATTCTGCCGCCGTAATTTTCTTAATTGCGTTGGCATCCGTGCTTGCCATTTGCGTTTGCGCATCAGCTACTTTGGCGTCGGCTTGCGCGTTATCTACTGCGGCATCTTGACGCGCAACCTGCGAGTCCTCAACCGCACTAACCTGGGCTTGGGCGACGTCTTTTGCCGTTTCAGCAGGCGTTTCTTGGCATGCGTTAAGGCTAAAAATTGAAATAGCGACGGCAAGAATTTTGTAGGTCATTGCTTTGTTAGTCATGATTTGTTCCTTTAGGTTTTTGTGGGTGGATCTGATATTTCGTGCGCGTTGTAGCCGGGCGATACAGCTAGTCTTTGTCAATGTGCCGATCGGCTTGCTTTTGAATCACTTCGCCCGCCACTTCGGTATCTTTGCCAACGCCCTTGATGGTGTTGCAGGCAACGAGGTTAAGTGTGAAACCGCCAATGATTAGCACAGCGAGTATTTTTTTCGTTTGCAGTTGCATATTCATTTTCTTCTCCAATAATTGCATGCTTGATAATTAACTAACGAACGTGTTTTTTGCCGCTAAACCCTGCGGCCTTGAATGACGCGAACCAGCACCACCACGATCGCTGTGACCAGTAAAATGTGGATCAATCCGCCCATGGTGTAGGACGTAACCAGTCCAAGCGCCCATAGGATCAGTAACAATACGGCGACAGTTTCAAGCATGAGATTCACTCCAGTAGCGGGCGGGCAGACACGTTTTTGTAGACGGTTATGCTGCGGCGTATCGATCAAGTCGATCAAGTCGATCAAGCGTCAAGTTGCTTGTGCCGGGCATTACGTGTGGCAAGAATGGGCGCGTTCGCCCCAGGCGTCGGTGCGCTAGCGCACTTTGCAAAAACTAGTTTCAATTACAGCGGCTTGCTCCGCAGCACTACTTTTGCCGCGCCACGTCGCTGAGTAGGCGTGTGATTTCTTTTTTCACCACGCCGTAGCATTCGCACACCCGCAGCTCAAGGCCACGACGACTCAACACCGCAATATGGCCGCGCCGATAGCGAATCAAGCCCGCCGCCTGTAGTTTTCCGGCGGCGTCCGTTATGCCCTCGCGGCGCACCCCCAGCATATTGGCGATAAGCTCTTGGGTAATCACCAGTTCGCGATCTGCACTGGGTGCGGCTGAACTGGGTGCGGCTGAACTGGGTGCGGCGGCACTACCCGTCGGAAGATGATTAGGTACCAATCGATCTAGCGTCAGCAATAGCCAGCGGCACAGCTGTTGCTCGACACAGTGATGGCGGTTGCACACCGCCGTTTGCGACATTTGTGTCATCAGTGCTTGGGTGTAGCGCAGCAGCAGCTTTTGTAGCGCACCGCCGCGTTCAAACTCAGCTTTCAAGGTGCGGCGATCTAAACGATAGGCGACACCGGCGGTTTGCACCACGGCTGAACTCGAGGTGCTTTCGCCGCCCATAAAAAGGGATACGCCGAGCATGCCCTCATTACCAACGCCGGCGGTTTCAGCGGAAGCGCCGCTTTCGGTGACATAGTGCATCGACACAATTGCCGTCGTTGGGAAATAGCTATGGCTTAACTGCTCGCCCGGTTCGTACAGCATTTTTCCGAGCGGCAGGGTGACCTGTTCTAAATGCGGCATCAGCGCACTGAACTCACACTCTGGTAGGGCTGCAAGCAAGTGGTTTTGCCGCGGCGTCTGTGGGCTCGACATTAGAGACCTGCCGTGTCCGCAAGCGCAGACTTGCGCGGCGCAGAGTTCATCGTAAAAACCTCGACGCCGATGCCGCGATAGCCAATGTATCGGCAGGCCTGATCGAACATCGGTTCGCCGCTGACACGAAATTGCTGGGTACTGCCATCGGGATTGATGCGGTTAAAAATGAAGTCGAGAAACGCCGCACGTGCCGCCACGCGGGCGCGCAGATCCTCGCGCTCGGCGGCAACCCAGCCGTTCGCTTCTGCGCCGGTTTCTGCGCCCAAGTTGGCACTCGGGTTGCCACTGAATGAATCAACCTGGAGGCCCAGCATCTCCAACACCGGCCCGGATACTTTGGTGAAATTGCCGGCGGCATCCTGTTCCCAATACCAGTCCGACGCAAGCTCGGTCAAACTGCGATAGCGCGCTTCACTTTCACGCAGCTCAGCGGTGCGCTCGGCAACTGTTTTTTCCAACTCTTGCGCATAGCCCTGTAGCTTGCGATACAGCAAACGCACTTCCAACATATTGTGGATACGCGTTTTAACTTCCAATAAATCAAAGGGTTTGCTGATGAAATCTTTTGCCCCGGCGCTCAGTGCGGCGAGCTTATGTCCGGGCTGCGCAGTCAGCACAATCACCGGCAAATACGGGTCCTGAATATTGGTTTTCAGCGCTGCCAGAACCTGAAAGCCATCCATGAACGGCATTTGCAAATCCAGCAGAATCAAATCGAATGACTGACTTCGATGCAGCGCACACACGGTACGCGGGTCGGTGGTGCTCTGCACATTGCTATAGCCCGCCGAGTCCAGCAGCGCGCTGAGAAGCTCAACATTCGCCGATTGATCATCAACGATCAAAATGCGCGCGGCCAAAATTTCTGTTGGTAAAATCATGTGCGTCCCCATCACGAGAAAGTCTCGCCGTAAGGCGACACGACAGTAAAAGTCTCGCCGTAAGGCGACACGACAGTAAAAGTCTCGCCGTAAGGCGACACGGAAAGAAAAGTCTCGCCGGAAGGCGACACGGAAAGAAAAGTCTCGCCGTAAGGCGACACGGAAAGAAAAGTCTCGCCGTAAGGCGACACGGAAAGAAAAGTCTCGCCGCAAGGCGACACGGAAAGAAAAGTCTCGCCGCAAGGCGACACGGAAAGAAAAGTCTCGCCGGAAGGC
>JANNYO010000354.1:0-3300 GCA_031410115.1 Rhodanobacteraceae bacterium
GGACAGGTGGCTGAGGCTGGAATAGCCGGTGCCGAAATCATCAATTGCGATGGTGATGCCAAGCGCGCGAAACTGATTGAGGGTTGCGATTGATTGCTCTGGATCGGCCATGATCACGCTTTCCGTCAATTCAAGCTCAAGTAAGTCACCGCTCAGTTCGTAGCGTTTTAACAGCTGCGGAATTAGGCTCGGCAAATCGCCGCGTAAGAGCTGAATCGGCGAGATATTCACCGCCATACTGATGTTGAATCCGGCCCAGCGCCAGCGCTGCAGCTGCGAAAGCGCTTCGTTAAGCACCCATTCGCCGACCGGCGCAATTAATCCTGTTTGTTCCAAAATTGGGATAAAGCGATCCGGTGTGACACTGCCAAATTGCTTATTGTTCCAGCGTAAAAGTGCCTCAAAACGTTTCGTGCGTTTTTCCGTCAAACATAAAACGGGCTGATAGTGCAGGCTGAATTCATCGCGCTCTAGTGCACGCCGCAGCGCGGTTTCCATGCCGATGCGCTCGCGTGCGGCAGCCTCATCATTGCCCGTGGACAGATGCGCGCTATCGCCGCCCATGGCCTTTACGACCTGCATCGCGCCGACCGCGGCACGCAAAAGCTGATCCGCTTGCTCGCCGTGCAGCGGCGCTACTGCAAGCCCGATGCTCGCCGTCACCGCAATTTCGGTGCTGATGACCTGCAGCGGCTCGGTTAAAGCGCGCTTGATACGGGCGCAAATTTCCAAGCCTTCGTCGGGGTCGGCTAAGCCATCGAGCATTACTACAAACTCATCGCCGCCAAAGCGTGCGACTGAATCCAGCTCACGAATATTGTTTGCAATGCGCAGCGCCATGCAGCGCAATAGCTCGTCACCGCCGCCGTGCCCCAAGCTTTCATTGATTTGCGTGAAACGATCCACGTTTAAAAAAACCAGCCCAATTTGCCGGCTGCTGCCGCCGTTCGCGTTTCCGAGCGCGCGGGTTAGGCGGCTCATAAACATCATGCGATTGGGTAAGCCGGTCAAGGGGTCAAAATTAGTGAGGTGCTTAACTTCAATCTCAGCGCGCTTGCGATCGGTAAGGTCATTTAGCACCGCAACGATCGAGGCCTGCTCGCCCGGGCGCTCGGGAATCAACGACAGTTCGGCGGCGACAAAAAAATCCTCCCCGCCGCGCTTTTTTAACCACAGCTCGCCCGACCAAGCGCCTAAATCACCCGTGCGATTGAGTAAATTGCTCATCAACGCAGGATCTAATCTAGAAGAGCCTAGCGTTTTCCAACTCAGGTCGTTCAATTCGTTGCCGCTGTAGCCACTCATGCGCTCAAATGCCGGGTTGACGGTGCGCAGCGTGCCGTCTAAGCGCATCACAAGCACGCCTTCAGAAATGCTGTGCAGTGCCTCTTGCGCAATCAATAGCTGCTGGTCATTCGCTCGACTTGAGCTGATATTTGCCGCAGTGCCAGCGATACGCAGCGGCTTGCCATCCTGGCTACGTGCGGTAATTTTTGCGCGCGACCGTACCCAGATGTAATCGCCACGGATGGTTCGCAAGCGGTGCTCAGAAAAAAACTCTGCCGTCTCGCCGCTCAATGCACGCCGTGCGCGCAGGTCAACTGCCGCTAAGTCGTCTGGGTGCAGTGCACTTTTACGCCAATCTGCACCGGAAATATTGCCCTGCGCGTCGCTGCCGAAAAGCTCCGCCCCACCGGAGCGGTGAATCACATCGGTTTGCAGATCCCAGTCCCAAAAAACGCTGTCGCTCGCCCACAGGCTAATATTGAGCTCATCTCGACGTGCATGCAGGTTGGCAAGCTCAGCGTTTTGCCCACGCTGTCTGCGCCATAAAATAGCTGCACAGAGCGTTGCAAAAACTGCGGAGCTAACCGCTACCGGCAGTAACAGCAGGAGTTTCATCGCGACTAGCTAATTCGCGTTTACTTGCAGCGAAACGCATCAAAGCGTTTTGAGCCATGGTCCATTTCGCCCGCTGCTTTGACAGTGTCAGCCCCTAAAGCGGCGGCCTGATTGCGCGCCAGCGCCTCTAGCTCATCGTTTACTTTCGCGGTGTCACGCGCAACAAAGGCAATTTTGTCACGCACGGAAGCGGTGATCTCGCCTTTGTTTTCGCAGCCTTCAACTTCGCTCGCGGTGGTAACTACGCGCACGCGTTTGCCAGAATCTTCCAGCGCAACCCAGGTACAACCTGACGCCAGGGTTGCGAGTGCTGCAACAGCAGTGCATAACTTGAACGGGCTCATCGTCATTTTCCAATATCGCGATTCATTATCGCTGAAGGCTGGGAGTGCGCAGCCTAGACCCGCAATCCTCGCAACCGTGTGAACAAAAACGATTTTTATACAATCATTTCAAATACTTTGCAATTTGCCGCCTACACGCGCCAACACTATTTTGTCCAATCAGCAACGTTGTAGCGCGCCAAGATTTTGCCAAATTCGCCGCTGGCGCGCAATTTTGGCAGGCTTTCATCAAACAGCGCGATGTAGCCCTTGGTCGAGGGTTTTGCCGCTGAGCAGGCGATGTAAAGCTCTTCCTTATTTTTAATCGGCGTACCAATCGCTTTGATGCGGCCGACCAAATTTGCCGAGCCAATGTTGTAATCCATCACCACCGAGGTCTCGAGCGCCAACTGAATTTGCGCGGTGTTCAAACGCAACATCAGATCACGCACCGGGCGATTGCTGCGCGCAACATAAATGCGCGCCGGGTCGTTCAAATTGGTGTCGCGGTATTTATCCAGCTCTTCGCCATAGCTATAGCCCGCGCTGACACCGAGCTTAAAAGCGCTCAGATCATTGATTGAATTAACCCGATAATCCCGGTCGCTGCGCGCGTACACCGTTTGCTGCGACACCACCCACGGCGTCTTGGGTGTCAAAAATCCGGTTGGCACATCGCTTTTCAACGCACCCACAACACAGTCATGCTTGCCTGCCATCACGTCGGCTAAGGCTAAGTCCCACTTCATCACTTTGTAATCCACGCTGTGCCCGGACTCGGCCAAAATAGCAGTCGCAATATCGATCATAATGCCGCGATTGACCGCGCGCGGGTCATTGTTGACGGGTGACCATTCGTCCGCGCGAATCGAAACGACTTCCGCATGGGCCTTTGGCAACAACAGCGCCGCGCAGAGCAAACAGCCCACGCTTAAAGCGATCAAAGACGTTCCAAATAGTGATCGTTGCGACATGCTGCGCGCTCCATCTAAACCTAAAGTAGGGAAAGACTAGCTGATGCACGACAGTTGTTGGACGCACAAAGCCCGCCCGCATCAATCGTTAACATCTTAAT
>JANNYO010000355.1:0-3137 GCA_031410115.1 Rhodanobacteraceae bacterium
CGGTCACCACCGTGGGTTCGCGCACGTCAGTATTCCCCACCGCAATACCGTCAGTTTCCTTACCAAGTTGTAGCTGGGGTTGCGGTGGTAGCGCGCCACCGCGACTAACTTCCCGACGCCGACAATTTGCGACACATTGGCGTTTTCACCGTCAGTAAAACTGGCATCGTTAGTCAGGCGCGGCGGGCTGATGAACGGATAAATAAGATCGCCAGCCATCTTGCCTTCAGTGTAAAAACCTCGACTGGTGGCATAGTCGCCTAGGCCCGCGTGTGTGTTCAGCTCGGATAGCGGCGTGTCAATCGATCCCGCAACACCACGCGTCGTGAAAAATTTCCGTGCTACGGAAAATTGCGGAATGGGATAGGTGTTGACACCTAGTGGCGGGCTTCGAAGCCATGCTGCAAGCTCAGGCGGCCGTCTCTGGCTACCTTCATCAAATATTTTTATCCAGCGTTTTTCTTCACAAGGGTTAGTGGCAACGTCGTTATTTTGGTCGCCAACTCGGAACTGGGTAGAGCGTGTCACTCGAAAATTAATGAAATTCTTAAATTCAGCAAGCTATTCGACGCGAAGTTTTTCACCAAAAATGGAGGCTAAAGCACACAAGCTTGCTCGAATTTTTCGCCGAAAGGCAAACCGGCAACCTATCTGCTAAACCGCTTCTTTCGCGATAAATGCCAGCAAATTCGCGCGCGCCTGTTTTTGCACCTTGCGCCGCAGAAAACCGCTCCAGCCCAGCACCGCGCCGATTGGCCCAAGCGCCTGACGCGACCAGCGCCAAAAATCAAACAGATCATGGTGTTCAATAATCAAGCCGTCTTTAAACACAAACGCCGCGCTGATGCGGTTTTCCACCGCCCGCCCGGTGGCGCTGAAGGTGTAGTGTGCGATCCATTTCGCGCTACCGCCGCTGTCGGTCGCGGCAACATCGCTAAATGTGAGCTGCAAATCTTTTGCTCGCGAGGTCAGCATACGCCACATCGCCGACACCTCCGGCCCGCGCAAATCAACGAATCCTGGGTCTGAAAAGCGCGCATCGGGGTGATAGCACTGCGTCATCATTGCGCCGTCGCGGGCGGCGAAGGCTGAGTAAAAGCGAGTGATCAGGGCCTTATTCGCCTGCGATTGATCGACTGTGGTGGACTGATTAAATGAAGCGGTCATAAAATTCTTCTCGGTTGGTCGGTTTCGTCACTCTGATGTTTAAAATTATTGCGTCTTTGGCAACCATTTTTATGGTCGTGTTGAATGTCAGTGTCTGCCATGCCAGTGTGGCGCAAGGTATGACCCATTCGTGATCACCCAGCTGTACTCGGGCGGTTTGCGTGTTGGCATAAACCGCAATGGTACTGCCAGCGGCGAGGGCAATTTCATGCCTTTCTTTTATGCGATGCATCGTGCCGACCAAGCTCGCCTGGGTGCGCACCATCAAATTCAAATCCCGCACATGTCCATCAATTAATTCGCAGTATGGCGTCGCAGCGCCGTCAAAACTGAGCGGTGCGCTGGTTTGCGTTAGTGCAAACCTTGCATGCGCAAAACCTAGCCGCACGCCAGCACCGTCAAGGATTGCCAGACTGCGCTGCACGCCCTCAAAGCAGGAAAATATGCTATCGCTGCAAACTTCCGCCACCGAAATCCGCCACAGCCAATCCATCGGATTGGGCCACGCCAGCAATTCGCGCGTCACGCCGCCGCCGTTGCGCCATGCGCTGGCAACCACGTCGGTCAGATGCACGAGTTGCCAGCTCAAACGCCCTCCGTTTTAGGCTTGCTGCGGGCTAAAACGAAATAGCTAAAGATCAATGTGGATGCGACAAACAGCACGATAATCGTCGCTAGCGCATTGATTTCCGGGCTTAAACCTAGGCGCACTTTGGAATAAATCGCCATCGGCAGTGTCGTTGAGCCAGGGCCTGAGGTGAAGCTTGCAACGACGAGATCATCCAGTGACAAGGTAAACGCCAGCAGCCAACCCGCAATTAAAGACGATGCGATTAAGGGTAGGGTGATCTGCATAAAAACACGCCACGGCTTAGCGCCGAGGTCCATCGCTGCTTCCTCTAGGCTGTCGTCCATTTGGCTTAAGCGCGATTGCACAACGACGGTAACGTAGCAGCTGCACAGCGTCACATGCGCAATTGTAATCGTTGCCAAACCGCGCTCTGGCCAACCGAAGGCGGTTTGTAAGGTCACGAATAAAAGTAGCGCGGATAGGCCGAGCATCACTTCCGGCATTACCAGGGGCATTGAGGTCAGTGCCGCCAACATCGTGCGCCCGCGAAAACGCCCCAAGCGCGTCAGCGCCAAGCCTGCAAGCGTGCCGACAATCACCGCCAAGCTTGCCGATAACGTCGCCACAATCAGCGAATTTTTCGCCGCACTCATCAATGGCTCGTTGTTTAATAATTCGCCGTACCAGCGTGTCGAAAAGCCGCCCCACACCGACATCATTTTATTCGCATTGAACGAATAAACGATCAGCCAAACAATTGGCAAATATAAAAATGCGTAGCCAAACGCGAGGCTCGTTAATAAAAACCAGTTTCGTTTCATTTTGTCGCACCTTTTTTCGTAAAATAAGTATTTTGCACGTATTCGAAAATAAGTAGCGGTAACACGATTAGAAGCAACATTGTGATCGCAATTGCTGACGCCAAAGGCCATTGTGTGTTGGTAAAAAACTCATTCCAAATAACCCGGCCAATCATTAAATTATCTGGCCCGCCCAATATGTCTGGAATAACAAATTCGCCCAGTGTAGGAATAAAGACCAACATTGAACCCGCAATAATTCCGGGCAGTGCGAGCGGCAAAGTAATCCGGAAAAAAGCTTTGAGCGGCCTGCAACCGAGATCTGCAGCTGCCTCTAACAAAGTCAAATCCATTTTTACTAACGTGGCTACCAGCGGCAAAATCATAAACGGTAGATAGCCATACACAATGCCTAAATAAACTGCCCAATCAGTGTTCAATATTCTAAGCGGTTCGCTAATTACACCCATGCTCATCAAGGTATTGTTGATAATTCCTGAATCTTTCAACATGCCTAGCCACGCATAGGTGCGTAAAAGGCTTGACGTCCAAAATGGCAAAACCACCAGCATGAGTAAAATTATTCGCCGGTCTGGGCG
>JANNYO010000356.1:0-1648 GCA_031410115.1 Rhodanobacteraceae bacterium
AAGCCGCAGCAAGCAACATAACGATGGCGCCGCGCGTCAGCGTCAATAGAAGTTTCGCGTTAGCGGCACGGAAGATAAGTCTTGCCGAGCAGGCAACACAGCAGATAAGTCTTGCCGAGCAGGGCGGAGTAACCCACTAACCAGGTAAAAATATAGCCTTGTGTTGTTGCTAAAATTTTCCACGGCATCATTGCAATGGCAATAAAAGCGGTGATATAGCCGCCGGTTTTATAGGAAATTAATTTCGGGTTCAGCGCTGAGAAATCATAAGCGGGGCCGACGAGATTTGCCGCTAAATTGACGCTAACGGTATCAATTAAAAGAATAATCAGCGCGACCAGCACGGCAATACCGGTCATTTTACTGGCTAAATCAACCGGATCCCAAATCGCCTTGCCATACATTACCACCGTTGCCGACGTTACAATCACCGCCAGCATGGCAAGTAGCGCCATCGGCACGGGCAAGCCAATACTTTGGCCTAGCATTTGATCCTTTTGCGACTTGGCAAAGCGGGTAAAATCTGGAATATTAAGCGCCAACGTCGCCCAAAACCCCACCATCGCCGTTAACGAAGGCCAAAACACTTGCCAAAACTGCCCGGCTTTTGCGCCACCGTCAACAAACTGCGAAGGCTGGTGCCAAATTGGCCCGAAGCCACCAGCTTTATTATAAACCCAGGCCAAGAGCGCAAAACAAATTAATATTTTAAGCGGCGCAGTATAGGTTTCCAACTTACGAATCGATTCCATGCCGTGGAATATGTACCAAAATTGGATTGCCCAAAACGCCAGAAAGCATAACAACTGCGCACCGTTAATACCCAGAAAAGCAATATTATCGCCCCCAAGCGAATGCCCGAGCATAACGCCGACCAGCGTATAAATCATTTGCCCGCCAAACCAGGTTTGAATGCCATACCAGCCGCACGCGACAATGGCACGCATTAAAGCCGGTAAGCGTGCGCCCGAAGTGCCAAACGATGCGCGCGCTAAAACTGCGTACGGAATGCCGTATTTCGTACCTGCGTGGCCAATCAGTAGCATCGGCAGCAACACAATCGCGTTCGCCAAAAACACCGTGCTAACCGCCTGCATCGCCGACATGCCGCTTTCAATCAGGCTAGCTGCTAAGGTGTATGCGGGAATGCACATCACCATACCTACCCATAGTGCGGCAAAGTGATACCAGCGCCAGGTACGCTGCTCGGCTGTGGTTGGCGCTAAATCGGGGTTCCAAAGCGCGCCAGATGCCTCTATGTTCATGCTAATTCGACCTTAGCCGCATGACCAGCAACATTCCTTGGATCCTGCGTCCAATTCATATAAGGCTTGACGGATTTTTGCTCGACCATCGTAATACAGTCGGCAACTGGGCAAGTAATCTCACATAAGTTGCAGCCTACGCACTCGGCGTCAATCACTTCATATTTGCGTGCACCCGATTCTTTAATGATTTGTGCGATAGATTGATGTGAAGTATCTTCGCAGGCGATATAGCATTTGCCACAGCCAATACACTTATCCTGGTCAATATGAGCAATCACCTGATAATTCATATCAAGATACTTCCAGTCCGTCGTGTTGCGCACGGCTTTACCAACAAAATCGTCTAATCTGGAGTAGCCTTTGGAATCCATCCAGCGCGC
>JANNYO010000357.1:0-2029 GCA_031410115.1 Rhodanobacteraceae bacterium
GCCAGCAATAGCCAAGTTACGTGCCAGCGGCATAGAAGTAGTGATGTTGACCGGCGATAACGCCGCGACCGCCAAGCGCATTGCCGGTGATCTGGGCATCGGCACGGTGTTGGCGGATGTATTGCCCGCGCAAAAAGCCGAAAAGGTGAAAGAGTTTCAGGCCGCCGGAAAGAAAGTTTGCATGGTGGGTTACAAAACCGGCTAAAACGCCTTGATTGTGTGCCTTGACCATTACCGGCAACCAGCGCAAGTTAACAATTAATGGACTACGCTAGCGCGCTGATGAAAACTCGATTCCTCTCCTTGTTCCTCGCATTTGCACTGCTGATTAATTTCAGCGGCGTGCATGCGCTGGCGGCGGAGCTGGGTATTGCGTTGAACAATACCGCCTCAATGCGGTCACACGGCGAATCGGGCGATGGCGCAGCGCACTCAGGCTGTGCCATGCACGCGCACAGCGACGTAGCCAAATCGCACCATGCCTGCGATAAAGCGGCGAAAAAGGCGCACGTTTGTGGCTCGTTGAAATGTGACTGTGGCTGCCACTTGAGCCCACTGACGTTCGCGGCGATTGGCATTACGGGGGTGTCACACGGCGCTAAACTTGCGCTATTCCAACCGCAGCATGCGCCGCTGCCGCCGGTTAAATTGAATTTGCGTCCGCCGATTTCGGCTTAACGATCCGAAATTCGACCCCGTTACATTTCTGCCATGGTGCTTTCGTGGCCTCAGAATGTGCGGTTTGATCTGCAAATTTGATGAGTCCCCCATTCGGGGCAAGAGAACCTATGAAAATCCAAAACTCGACGCGCGGGCATCGTCCGGCGTTGTCTATTGCCTTGCGGCCACTGGCACTTGGCTGTCTATGGCTGGCCGCTTGCGCCAGCGTGCCACAAGACCGCGGCTCGACGGCTATTTCCAGCACCGTCGCGCGGCAATATCAGATTGAAACTGTAGGCAGTGACGCGCACAGCTGGCAAATTCCGGCCGACACTGCCGCGCTCGATAAAAGCCTGAGCGCGCCACTGAGCGCTGCCAGCGCCGTGCAAATTGCGCTGCAAAACAATCCAAAAATGCGCATGCTTTATGCGGATTTAGGCATTGCCCAGGCGGAACTACAGGATGCCACGCGCATCGCAAACCCGAGCTTTGACTGGACACGGCTAAAGCCCACCGAGGGCAATCTGCCCGCCAAACTGACCTTTGGTTTGAGTCAATCCGTCACCGATTTACTGATGTTGGGAGCGCGGCGCAAGCTGGGCAGCGGCATTTTGCAGCGCAGCAGCAGTGAAATTACCGCCCAAGTGTCCACGCTTGTTTTCGACACCGAAAGCGCCTACTGGCACGCCGTGGGTGCGCAAGCCGTGCGGGCGATGCGCGCGTTGGTGGCTGATTCGGCAAAAGCCAGCAGTGATTTAGCCGAGCGCTTTTTTGCGGCGGGCAATATCAATCGGGCGCAGCGGGCACAGGAAAACGCCGCAGCGGCTGAGGCATTGGTGGCGCTGAAAAATGCCGAGGCGAATGCGCTGGGTGCGCGCGCTGATTTGAATCAAATGCTGGGGTTAATGGCAACCGATAGTCGCGCGACGTTTGACGCCAGCATGCCTATCATGGCTAAAACGCAAGATTCTTTGGCAGCGCTGCAAACGCTAGCGCAAACGCAGCGCGCCGATTTGGCGGCAAAACGGCAAAACGTCAGGCTGCTGACCGCGATGTTGGGCAGCGCCAAACGCTGGCGTTGGTTAGGAAGCTTTGATATTTCCACCGAACGCGAACGCGAGACGGACGGCGAAAAGCTGCGCGGCATTGGCTTCAGTTTAGGCTTGCCGATTTTCAATCAGGGCCAAGGCAGCGTGCTGCGTGCCACCGCGATGCTGGAAATGGCCAGCGCACAGCGCGATCAAATGCAGGCCATGGTGCTCTCAGAGGTCGCGCTGGGGCAGCAAAAGCTTGAAAAACAGAGCGAAATTGTCACAACGTATGCCGATGTATTGGTGCCCGCCCGCGAAGCGGCGGTGGCGGAGATGCA
>JANNYO010000358.1:0-3980 GCA_031410115.1 Rhodanobacteraceae bacterium
CACGACAAAAAACGGTACTAGCGGCACCAGCCGTAGACTCAATAGATAAATCGCGCCATCTTTTTTGACGCCTTCCTCGATGCCTTTGAGACGCGCGGCAAATTTGGCGCGAATTGCATCACGCAACAGGAAACGCGAAGCAAGAAAAGCCAGAGTTGCGCCGATCGAGCTGGCAAAAGAAACCGCGATGCCACCCCACAGCAATCCAAATAGCGCGCCGCCCGCCAACGTCAGCACCGCTGCGCCGGGCAATGAAATTGCGGTCACGGCAACATAAACACCGACGAACGCAAGCAGTGCGAGGGCAAAATGTTGCGCTACCCAGCCCGCCATGACCAACCGTTGGGCTTTGAGTGCGTCTAGTGTTAAATATTTTGCGCCGTCAAAATAAAAAAAAGCGGCAATGGCAATTAGGAACAGCGCCGCGAGGGCGATTCGAGCGTGGTTTGATGTTTTCATAGCCCAGTAAGAACGCGATACGTGTGCAATTCTTTCACGGAATGGCGCAGAAATTTGCCTGCTGGGTGATTGCGTCCGTCGTAAGCTCGCGCATTATCTGACGGAGTCGCTAGCTGTGAAAGAAATCCCGATTCTGCGCGGTCTGACGTGCTGATGAAAACGAACCCGCGCCAGCTTGAGTTCGACGCCTTAGTGCGTCGCTTGGGCCCTGAACTGTATCGCTTCGCCTATTGGCTGTGTAAGAGCCGGGCGCTCGCGCAAGATATCTTGCAGGAATGCTACCTGCGGGCATGGCGGTCGTCGGAAGATTTGCGCGATCTCAATAGCGCCAAAGCCTGGATGATGACGATCTTGCGGCGCGAATTTTTACGCACCTTTGAGCGCAAGCGCTTTGATCTGACTGATTTAGAAGATGTCTCAATTGCGGACACAATTTCACCCAGTTTAGAGGCGCAAAGTGAGTCAAACCTGTTGCGCCAGATGATTGCAAGCCTAGAGGCGAAGTACCGTGTGCCGCTGGTGTTGCAGGTACTGGGCGGCCTGAGTGGCGCGGAAATCGCTATTGAGCTGGGCATGCCCGAAGCGACGGTGAATACCCAGCTCTTTCGCGCACGCGAGCAGTTGAAAGCAATGGTGGACGCGCCTGGCGCGCAAAGCACGTCGAATACCGAAAAAATGAGCAACAGCAACACCGTAAATATTGGAGAGGCACGTGAACACCGCAGAATTTGAACAACGATTGGGACACGCGCCGCGCGCGATCGAACGCAAGGCCGAAGCGAAAGCACTTCAGCAAAGCGGCGTATGTAGCGACGCCGAACTGCGGCTCGCGCGCGCGCTCAAGTTTGAGCAAAATCTAAGCGAGGCGTTTGCGATCGATATGCCGGCCGATTTGTCCGCCACCCTGCTTGCGATTGCAGGCCCTGCGATTGCATCTGAGCCACAAACTTCTCTGCCATCGCGGTCGCGTTCGCGCCGCTGGTTCGCCATGGCAGCTGGTGTTTCAATCTTTGCAGTCGCAGCTTTCATGGCCAATCAAGGTCAGGTGCACCCGCAAAATGCACTCATTGCACAGCACTGCAATGAGCATTTGACGCATGAGCCGTTTGCGTTATCGCGCCGCACCGTGGTGCCTAAAGATTTAGTTGCGCGCATGTTTGCGATGAATGGCTTTGCTACGCAGTCAGCCGATGGCAGCGCACTGACCGACGCGCTGGGCGAGGTCAATTATCTGTCACCGTGCACCGTTGATGGCAAAGTTGCGATCCATATGGTGGTGCAAACCGCCGGCGGCCCGGTGACGGTTTTGGTTATGCCCAAAATGGCGAACGATGGCGCAAGCGAGGAACGGATCAACGGTGCGTTGATCCGGATTTCACCGCTATCGAAAACCACCGCCACCGGTGCAATGGTTTTGGTGGCGGAATCGGGCGTGTCAGTAGACGCCGTCGAGGCGCGTTTCTTAAAAGCCTTGAGTGCGGTTTAGAGCGGTACTTTTACACCCAAGGAAATGGTGTTGCCGGAGAAGTTATCCCGGCCGAACAGCGTATCGAAGGCAAAAAATATTGACAAAGGCTGGGCTTTAATTGCGGTCAACCACTGCAAACTGACGCCTGCTTGGCCGTAGGATTGATCAATCGCGACATCGCTGACCGGTAAAAAGCCGGAGACATTGCTGACCAACCGCGCGTTCAGTGATTCGGTATTGTCGTCCTCGCGCACGAATTCCGCATGCATGCCGGGGATCCACACGCCGGAGTCGGAATTGATCACGAAATCTGCCTGCAGGCCGCCACTCAGCGTGGTCAAAGACGAGCGATAGCCATCAATTGCGATCGCGTCCGGCCCGCCGCTTTCGATCACTGAGCCGATGTCGGCCCGGATGAACTCGTAGCGTAGATACGGGGTGAATTTTGTCGTGCCGGTGGCGAAAGAATAGCCAGTTTCCAATTGCATGGCGGTTTGTGTGGATTCGCCGGTTGCGCTCAAGCGGCTAGTCAGGCTGTTGCCGCCGGAATTGCTGCCGCTGCCGGTGCCGCTGCCCGTGCGGCGACCGGTGCGGCTGACATCATAGTCATTACTGCCGCGATTGAGCACGCCGGCGAAGTACAGCTGATGCGTCGGCAGCCATTGACCAAACAGGGAAACGCTGTAACCGCGTGTTGACTGTGTCGCAATCGTTGAATCCGAGCTGGCGCGCACGCCACCGAGTGCGGCACCAATCGTCAGCGCGTCGCTCAAACGATAGTCAGCGCCCAAGGTTAAGCCGTTGGTACGCACGTCGTAGCCGCCAGAGGAGTTGCCACCGCCGCGTTCGCCGATATCAAGACTGCCCATCGCAAACACGCCAACGCGTGATTCTTCTGCTTTGCTCGCTGCACTGCTGTCGTCTTGGGCGCCACCTTCACCGGTTGCATCGCCACCCTCAGAATTGCCGCCGCCGGTTGGCAGGGTGTTGCCAGCAACGCTGAAGCTGACGTCGTTGGAAAAACCGTGGCCACCGTCGTTGCGGGTGCGCTGCATACGTGCGCGCAGCTGCGATATTTGCACGCGTGGCGCTTCAATGGCGGCTTGCACAATCGGCGTGGCAACCTGTGCGGTGCTGGCAGCGATTTCGACATCTTCCCCGCGCAGTGCAATGCTCTGGCAGGTGTCGTTGCGGTTTAAAATACACACGATCAAATTCGCCTGCCCGATACCCGCATTCAGTACCAAGCTAGCACTTGCGACACCGGCGGAATTGGTACTTGACGCGGCGCTGACTTGCCCCACGCTCGCAGGCTCTAGGCGCCAAGTTAGGCTGACACCACTGATCGGCGCGCCCTGCGCATTCGCCGCAGTCGCGCTTACATTTTGTGCTTGGTTTGGACGCAGATAAACCGTGCCCACCGACAGGCTCATTGAGCTTAAGCCGGCGGCAGCCTGATCTGGGCCTGCTACCGGCACGATCAATGGCTGCGCGCTGGCACCGGGCATCGCTTCAACCCGAAGTTCACGCGTACCCGAGGCGCAGCCGGGGGCAAAACTAATATTGGCTATGCCGCCCGCGTCGGTTTGTATGGTGCCGGAATTTGGCGTATCGAGGGTTACTGCGCCGGTGCCGCACGCGGCAGACGCGGCGGCATTTGGATCTAGACTGCGCACACTCCAGCGTAGTCCAAGCCCGGCTCTCGGCTGGCCACCGACCATTGCGCGTACCGCGTAGTTAAACGGTGTGCCAGCGGCAATCACCGGGGCTGTGATTTGCCCAGCTTCCAGCGTCACAAGCGCATCGCGCACCGTTACGCGCACAGTGGCGGAAATATCTTGCAGCGCGGTTGCGTCAATAGCGATGGCGTAAAAATCATAGTCGCCAGCGGTTAAGCCGGCCGTTTGCACACGCCAGGGCGGCGCGCGCAAGAGCTCAATGCGGGTGCCCATGCCGGCGCTATCGACGCGAATAAATTCGACGCTGGCGATGTCATCGTCCACGTCTTGCACGTCCGCTTCGATCATTATCGCCTCCATGCTGCCAAAGTTCG
>JANNYO010000359.1:0-6266 GCA_031410115.1 Rhodanobacteraceae bacterium
GCGGCATGGAACGGTATTGATCTGGAAACAGCAAGCGTCCAGTCGGCAATGGATCAAAATTCAGCCGACCGATGACCTGGCGCTGCTTATGGCTGAGCACCTGGGTCAGAACGACCGCTACTTCACGCCCAACGAGTTCAAGCAATGGCGGCGCGTGGACTTGCTGCGTTCATTGCGCGCTGTTTACGTGGACTTAGACGGCTGCACCGATTGGAAAGGCGTGCTTGAATGGCTGAGTGAGCAGGGTTTGCCAATTCCTACACTCATCATCGAGAGCGGGCGTGGTTTGCACCTGTATTGGCTGCTAGAGCCTACGCCAGCGAAAGCCCTGCCGGTGTGGCAAGCGGTCACTGATGCGCTGGTGAGCAAGCTGAAAGCGTTTGGTAGCGATTCTTCCGCCCGCGATTGCACGCGCGTGCTGCGCATTGTGGGCAGCGTCAACAGCAAGAACGGTGCGCAGGTGGCGGGCTGGGTGCTGCAGCCGTACCGCTGGACGCTGCACGAGCTAGCGGATGCGGTGATTGGGCCGCGCGTATTGCGGCCAGCGGCGGAAGTCGTGGGGCTTGAGCGTGCGCGCGCTAAACGTCAAGCGCGTGTGCATCAGCGGACCGGGCCGTATCGGTTATGGCATAACCGTTTTCAAGATCTTATTAAAATCACCGAATACCATGCATTTATGCGCCCGCAGGGCGTGAGCGAGGGCAATAGGGACAATTTGCTGTTTTTGTTAGCGGTGGCGTTGAGCTGGTTCATCAACGTGGCAGGACTGCAGGAGCACATCGAGCGCGTGGTAGGACGTACATGCCAACGCTGACAAAGAAAGAAGTACACAGGACTTGAACATCGACACTGGAAAGTACCTTGGGCCAATAGCCTCCTCGCAGCGCGAAATTAACTCAAGTCTTTTTAGCCCAGGGCCACTGGAAAAGCTGATTGGAAACGAACTTGTAGCGTTCGGTTGCAGATTAGCAATGCATCCAGTCAGAGCCACACCACTCGCAAAAATTTTGGCACAGGGCGTACTGGTGGCACCGCTCAATTGTGTAACTTACAGTTGATTGCCAAAAGTGGTGCGGCACTCAAAATTGAGGCGACAAAAAAAGCAAACCTAGCAAGTAATTTGCTGCGTGTGGCTTTAAGTAATTTTATAGCTCCCATGCCCGACTCCTCAAAAAAATGAATTTCCTCGCTAGCTCACGCGGGGAAAGTGGAAAAACTCCTTCATTTTTAAGTCGGTATTTTAATCTGGAATTTTTAAAGTGACTTTGCCGATGAAAAGTACGCGCAGGATTTCACTCTGTGCGGCCCTTCATGCATGCTTTTCGGGCGCTAACGGTTTCAACAATCTCGTTGGGCGAAGCCCCAAGTTAACGCAGCAGCAAACCCGCATCCGCTTTCGCGGCGCGCCGTGCCGGTAGGGCGGCGGCTACTGCGGTAATCAACAGCACTGCAACGGCCACGATCAGCATTGAACTCGGCTGAAACAGCGTGACGT
Organism: Rhodanobacteraceae bacterium; assembly: GCA_031410115.1. Taxonomy (GTDB): domain Bacteria; phylum Pseudomonadota; class Gammaproteobacteria; order Xanthomonadales; family SZUA-5; genus JANNYA01. Next base: position 1,496 of record JANNYO010000359.1, read on the forward strand.
TAAAGAGTTGGGTTTTAAGCCCGCCCAACAACAATGTGGCGGCGCCAAAACCCAGCGCTAAACCGGCGGCTTGCACCGATAGCCAGTCTAGATAAACGCCACGCAAAATTTGGCTGGGGCTGGCACCCAGGGCGGCGCGCACGCTCAAAGCCCGGGTTTGCTGGCTGATGACAAAGCCGGTAAGCGCGAATAAGCCTAAACCCGCGAGCAGCACGGCAGCGGCGGCGAATGCGAAAAACAGCGTGCTGCTGGCGTGGCGCACGCCCAAGGAGGCGCGCACGTTCGCCTGCAGCGGTGCGATGGTGACGGGTTGACCTGGTGCAACTTCTGCAAGCGCGCTGCGCATGGATTGGATGAGCGACGCGATGGCGTTGGCGTCAAGATTCTTGGCGCTGCGTACCACCAGTGTCAGGCTAGGTTCGTTCGCACGGCGCTGGGCTAGATTGGCGTAAATCGTGCCGGCCATTGCCTTTGCCAAATCAAATTCGCGTACGTCGCTGACCACGCCGACAATCGTCATCAGGCGCAGGTCGCCATCCATATTGCCAAATTGGATGCGCGCGCCGATTGGGTCACGGGCGCCAAAGCGGCGCTTGGCAACGGTTTCACTGATCAAAGCGGTTTGCGGCGCGGTTGCGGAGTCGCTCGCTGCGAAAAGGCGCCCGCGTTTGAGCGCGATGCCCATCGCGGTGAAATATCCCGCGTCGGCCAAGCGAAATTCGGCGTCGCCGGTGTTTTCTTTGGGCCAGGAATTGAAGCGTTCGCTTAAGCCTTGAAAGTCATACGGTGGCTCAGCCGATGCGCCCAATGACTCAATCAAAAACGTGCCGTTTGCGCCTGCGCCGGATAGCGGCAGGGCGTTAATTAGCCCGGCCGATTGCACGCCCGGTAGCGCGCGCAGGGCGCCCAGATAGCGGCTGTATTCGGTGTTCGCCAAGACCACTGGCGCCTGTAAGCGCTCGCCGGTCATCACCCCGGAAAAATCTGGCGCAGTGATGAGGCGATCCGGCAGCGCAATTTCCGCGCCGATTGCCGTTTCGTTGTCAAAGCCCAGCGACTGCGCAAGCAATTGATCGACGCTGCGCCCAATCGCTGTGGCACCCAACAATAGCGTCACCATAAAAGCTGTTTGCAGCGCCAGGAATGCTTTTTGAATCCAAAGTTGCAGTTTCGATAGGCTTTGGCTGCGCTCCTGTGCGGTGCTGTATTGCTCTAGTTTTGCACGCGACAACCACAGGGAAATGGCGGCCGCCACCAGCGCCAAACATAGCGCGCTGGCAGCAACTAACATGCCCCAAGTTTGCATAGAAAGCGAAATTTGATCTGCGCGTGGTAGCGAGGTTGCTAACAAATCAGTCAAGCCCACAACCGCAATTTTTGCGAGCGGCCAGGCGATCACGGCTGAGATTGCGGTCAATGCCATCAGCTCAGTAATCGGTGCGCGACGCAATACTGCGGGCGTTGCGCCAAGTGCTGCCTGCACGGCAAATTCGCGGCGGCGCAGCAATAAATCCGATAAAAATAAATTTGCCACGTTGGCGCAGCCGATCAACAGCAAAAGTAAGGATGCCGCCATGATCAGCCAAAGTGCATTCGCCGCCGAGCCCAAAATATCCTGCAACCATGGCAGCGTGGTGATGCCTACCAGATCGACCTTGTCGCCGTGTTCGCTTTTAATTTGCGCGGCGATCGCGTTGCTTTGCGCCTGTGCGGCGATAAGCGAAACCCCCTGCTTCAGTCGCCCAATCAATGCATAGTTGTGTGCACTGCGCGCGCTTTGATCGCCAACCGCCAGCGGAAAATACACCGCAGGCCCGGGCACTAAACTTGCCGATTGCGCAACGATGCCGATGACGTTGCCGCTGTTTTCTCCGGCAGTAATGTGGGCGTCGGCGGCGCCAAAACTTTGCCCTGGAAAAAGCTGCTGCCAAGCGCTTTCATTGACCATCACCTGGGTCGTGTCGGCCTGAGCATCAAAGCTGCGACCCTGGATCGGCTTGAGTTGCAATACCGAAAAATAGTTGTGATCAACCTGATAAATTTGCGCTGGAACTGCAGATTTCGCCGAACTGGCTTGGCTATTGGCACGCACGCTCGCGGCGTATTGCTGAACGCGCGTGAGCCCGGAAAACAGCGTCTGTCGTGTTGTCAAATCAAGGGCATTGCCAGCGGCGAAAGCCATCATGTGACCGTCGGATGCCGTTTCATAAACGCGCACTAGATTTTCGGAATCGGGAAACGGCAGCGGTTTTAAAATCACCGCGTCAACTATCGAGTAAATCGCCGTGGTGGCCGCTAAACCTATTGCCAGCGAGGCAATCGAGAAACCGGCAAGCGCCGGTTTTTGTTTAATACGTCGAAAAATTTGGCCGAGCGTGAACATTTGGCGCACTCACTGTTGTTGGGCTAGCGGCAAATTTTGCAATAAGCGCGCCAACGGTAATAGATTCGTTCGCGCCGAGCCGTACGCTGCCGTTCGACCTGAGCCTGTTGAAGAGTTGCCGTTGCCGCAACCGTTCGCCTGAGTCTGTCGAAGGCTCTCCATGAACCTGCCTGGAAGCCGTTCGTGCTGAGCTTGTCGAAGCATGTGACGATACGCAACATATTTAGGCCTTGTCGACCCTATGCGAGCAGAGTTTTCATTTGGACCCAGATGCAGCCAAAGAAGGTGCCGCCGCGCTCGGTCGAGCGCTGTGTTGTTACTTATTGAATCCAATCTGGAATCTGCCGCTCTGTGAAAACTCACAGCTCCCAGCGCGCCTTCACTAAAAACTGATCCGAATGCTGCAGATCAAAACTGTCTTCAAACAGCTCGACCACTGTTGAACTCTTAAGCAGCCATTAGCCAGTCGTGATGCTTTTTTGTTTCAAACGTAAAGCGATCCGTCTTGGCGGCTTCGCTGCACGTGATCGCATCGAGCAGTTCGCGAAACTGCAATTTGCCACCAGAAAGCGCCTCCGCTACCAATGCGCGCAAGACAATGTCAGCCGACTTTGGAATGCGCTGCTTACTGCGTTCCCACAGCGAAACTGTCTGCTCTTGCACACCGACAAACTTGGCGAAATCTTTTTGCGAAACATCCAAATAATGCCGCAGGTAGCGAATTTCTGGCGACGTGAGCGTGCTGGTCTTTTGTACCAATGCGCTGACAATGGCGCGGATCAAACCAGGCAAATTCTGCACCGCCACCGCTGGCCCGTAGGGCGTATCGGTTAGCGTGTAACCATTACGCAGCCAGACATTTCGTAGCCCAGATTCGGTGTATTGGTACATGTTTCCCTACCCTAAAAAGTGGCGCTAAAAAGCGGTGATAACGATTATGTGATCTTGTTTTTCTACATCCCAATGAATGGAGGCAACGACACTAATTGCAACTGCGCCAACGTCACGCATCATGGTGAAACGCCACATGCCGGAGGTATCCATTGCAGGCTGTCCATATTGGTTTCAAACGTGCGTAAATTGCGGTTATTGACGCCAATTAGGTTGCCGCTGGTTGCCAATGCACGCGCCATTTCTTCGCTATCGTGTACTTCGATTAATGCGTCCAAGCCGACTTCCCGCGCAATATCGCTGTATTCGGCCAGTCGCGAATCCTGCAAGGCAGAGGCAATAAGCAGCACACAATCCGCGCCCAAAGCGCGCGCTTCATAGATTTGATAGGAGCGCTGCCTCGAAGCCGCGCGTGGGCGCAGCATCGGCGGCGCGGGCGCGTTGCTCGGCCAAATTAGCGCGCGTTTTGAGCACCGCAACTTCCTGCGCCTTGCGCGCCAAAATGGTGTTTAGGATATCGCTCATGCACGCCTATGGACGGAACTTTTCAGGCGCAGGGGACTAATGGGCATGGGGCGAGCTGACAACTAAAACGTTGTCCGTTTGGTGATTCACGCCCCCAGCACCCTAAAAAATGCGTGAACGTCAACCGCATTGCTGATCGCCCGTTGTATCGCAACGTCGGATCGGAAGCCTTGCCGGAACGCGGCACAGCACACAAATGATCCTTGCTCAAAGAGTGTTCAATGAAACCAAAACTGCGTCAGACTCTGTTGTTTTTGTTCGTTCTATCGGCGTTTAGCTCAGCGCATGCGGGTGCCAATACCTGCGCGGATAGCGAATGGGCCGATACTTTACGCTGCAAGGCGCACCCCAATGACCTGCCGCAGCCCTTGCCGCCGCCGTTAGTAGTGCCGGCGGCGATTAAAGACTTCATGCGCGTGAACATGGCGCCCGATCTTTCGGTGCGCTGTGTGGACGGCACGCAACCGATCATTTACGTCGACCCGGCGGTGGGCGGAGCGTCGTCGAAGTGGTTGATCAGCTTGACCGGCGGCGGCTCGTGCGCAGCACAGGATCTGGATCAAAATTCAAGCTTTGAAAGTGGCCAAGCCTGCGCTGCGCTGTATGCCGATGCATCCGAGGCCGACGAAATGGGCACGGCACGCAAGCCGTGGATGAAAAATCTCGGTGGGGCGGTATCGGAGGGAATACTTAAGCCTAACTTGGCACGCAATCCGGTTTTTGCGCGTTATAACCGTGTGCGAATCGAAAAATGCAGCTATGACCGCTACAACGGCAGCGCGACGCACACCGGGCTTGCGGCGATTGGGCCCGGCGCCGTGCCTTTTAGCTACACGCTCTTTAACCACGGGCAGAAAATTGTACTGCTTACTTTGGACGTCTTGCGTGGGCAGGGTGCGGCTGGCAATGGGCTGGCCTACTCCGAGTTTGTGCCCGACGGTATCGGCGGCGTCACCAGCGTGACCGTCACCC
>JANNYO010000360.1:0-2653 GCA_031410115.1 Rhodanobacteraceae bacterium
AAAATCCAAATCCCGATACACCGTGGCGCGCGATACGCCAAGCTCGGCTTCTAACTCATCAATCGTGCGCCCCATACGCGCGGCTTTAAGCACACGATGCAGTAGGGTGACGCGTTCAATTTTCTTATCCACCGCTTACAGTCCTTTGATCAATTTGCGCACGTGCGCGACGTTACGGCGGCTAACCTCGAGTTTTTCTGGCTTGTGTTTCAACGTGATCGCAACCTCGCCTTGGGCAGATTTTGCCAAACCCGAAATGGCGGATTTTGCCACCAAGCAGTTGCGGTGGATGCGCACGAAAATTTCGCTAAATTCTTCCTCCAGCTGCACTAGCGAATCCTCAATCAACAGCATTTCTTTCGCCGAATGGACTTCGACGTATTTGGTATCCGCCTGCAAATACAACACATCAACCACAGGAATTAGGCGCAGTTCACCGCGCACCCGCGCGGCGATCTGGCGGCGCGTGGTGCGCAGTGACTGCACCGCATTGATCAGCGGCGAAGGCGTCAGCGGCGCACTTACAAACCGGCGTGCGCGCTCAAGCGCTGCGGCTAAGCGCTCACGTTTAACCGGTTTCAGCAGGTAGTCCACCGCGTGCGCCTCAAATGCGGCAAGCGCGTGTTCTTCGTAGGCGGTACAAAAAATCACGGCGGGTGCTGGATCAAAACGGGCAAAATGCAGTGCGGTTTCTAAGCCATCCATCACCGGCATGCGAATATCCAGCAGCACCAGATTAATTTCGGTTGCCACCGCAATTTCTAGCGCTTGCTGGCCATGCTCGGCTTCAAACACCGCCGTAACATCGTCGTGCGCTTTCAGCAGCTCAATTAAGCGCGCTCGGGCTAGGGGTTCGTCATCTACGATCAGTGCGTTCATGCGCGGAAAACTTAAGGCAGCGGGAAGGTCAAGATTGCCACATACTGACCGTCCAGCGCCTGCGTTTGTAGGTGCGCGTGCGTGCCAAAAGCCAATCGCAGCCGGGCGCGAATATTCGCCAGCGCCATACCGTTGCCAGGCGTGCTTAGCGTGGCATCAAACGGGTTTTCGACGCTGATTTGCAGCTCGTTTCCGGCCTTGCCCGGCGCGACTTTTGCGCCAATGCGCACGATGCCACCCGCTTTTAGGGGTTGAATGCCGTGATAAACCGCATTTTCCACCAGCGGTTGCAGCAATAGTGACGGCATTTTTAAGTCTAGTGGCAGGTTTTCTAAATCATATTCGACCTGCAACCTGGCACCTAAACGCAATTGCTCAATGCGCAGGTAGTGCTTTGCCAGTTCAAGCTCCTCGGCAAGGGTAATGTCGACTTCACCCACTTTCAGCGCGGCGCGAAACAGCTCGGACAAATCTTCCACCACACCCTCGGCGCGCGCAGGGTCGATGGCAATTAATGAAGCGAGGGTATTCATGCTGTTAAATAAAAAATGCGGGCGGATGCGCGCGGTCAACGCTTCAACCTTGACGCGCGCGCTGGCCTGCACTTCTAGCGCCCATTGGCGCTGCACATAGGCATAGCGCAGCGCCGCGGCGCTGACCAAAACCGCGACACAGGCGATGCGCGCGGCAAACGCTGCGGTCAGCGTTTGCGCGTCGCTCGGAACGATCATGGATTGCGCGCTGAGCGCCAATAAAACACACAAAAAGGTGATGCCGCCGACCAAACCAAGCGCCGCAATTGCACTAAAAACGTTGCTTTTTTTGTGCAAGCTGGGCGCCAACACTGACAGCGCAAATGCCACGCACAGGGCAATCCACTGCGCCAACAGCGATGCCGGGGCAAACCGCGTCCAAATGCCACTTGAATTCGAATTGCCGGCTAAAAGTGCAATTAAAACAATCACTTCAGCCGCCGCCATCAACATCAATAGTGCGACCGGGCTGAGAAAATTCGGCAGCCACGCATGCTCTGCTTTTAATTTCCGAGTTTTATCCACAGTGCCCACGGCGGTATCTCAATTGAGCTGCGGCCCGTTTTGCGCGGCCAACAGCGCAAGGCGAATTTCGCTCGCATCGCGCGCGTTCGGGCACGCCGCAAGATATGCCGTTAAGTCGCTTCGTGCGCTCTGGCTCGCGCCAATTTCTAAATACATTAAGCCACGATCACGCTGCTCGTAAACTGATCCGGTCAGTTGCACCAAACGGTGCCCGACACGCAGCGCGCGCAAGTGATCTTTTTCACCCCAATACAGTGATTTCAGGTTGTTCAACATACGAATCAACACGGTTTTGTTGTCGCATGGTGCCAACATTTGAAATAGCTCATCTTCTGACGGTGCCGCCGCTTCGCCTGAGCTGCTGGCGCGAAATTTTAGCTCGTCCGCACCAATGCTTTTGCCGCGATTAAACGGGTCGATAATAATCAGCCCACCTTCAACTGGTACGCGCACCAAAAAATGCCCCGGGAAACTAACGCCCGCCAATTCCACGCCTAAGTGGCGCCCAAGCTCGATGTAAATGACCGCTAAGCTGATTGGAATGCCGAGCTTTCGTTCCAACACGTCGTTCAAATAACTGTTGCGCGGATTGTAGTAATCCAAAAAATTACCGGTGAAACCCTGGGTATCAAACAAAAAATGGTCTAGAGATTTTAATCGCGCCAGCGCACCACTATGCCCGTCTGCCGCCAGATCCGCCGCTTTCGCTAGCTGTG
>JANNYO010000361.1:0-5802 GCA_031410115.1 Rhodanobacteraceae bacterium
GCAGCGGCACCAGCATGGCGGCACCGGCATTGGCTGGCGTCGCGGCCCTGGTGCGTTCGACCAATCCACTGCTGCCGGTTGGCGATTCGGCATTTGTTAATGCGGGTATCACCCCAGCCGTGGGGGTGCGCGATGTGTTGGCGCGAACGGGGCGGGAAGATTTTGCCAGTGGCAATGTCGCCCTGGTGCCGGCGCCACAGCCGCCGCTGGCGGCCAACATTCCCGCCCAGCAAGCTTGGGGCTTTGGCATTGTCAATGCCGAAGCGGCGCTGATCAAAACCATGGGAACGGTTGCTGGGCAAACCGTGAAGCATCGTTTGACGCCGCTGTTCCAGCTGCGCTCGAGTGCGAATAACGACTTTGCCTACACCACGTCCCCACAATCAGCGATTGCCCTGACCGCGAATGATTACTTCAGCCCCAGCTCGACCGCCCTGGTGCGCGGCTTTGCCAGCTTTATGCAGTCCGCCACCCTGATTGGGGACACCCGCTACGCCCCGGCAGCACCGCTTGGGTCAGACTATGTACCGCACGCCGATTTTTTTATTTTGGCGAATGACTATCGCAGCAGCGTTACGCAGCTAGAGCCAGATATGCCGTTAAATATCGCGAATGCCAACCTGTTTCGCGTCGAGCCGCTGTTTTGGCTGAGCCGCTGCCGCACCAACGGCAGCGTCGGCTGTGGTTTGGCGGGTGCTGAGTTTTTAGTGGCGCTTGAGCGTGAATTGACCCAGCTCAACAGCCTAGGCTATGAACTGCGCGGGCGGATCGGCTTTGTAATTGCCTGCAAAACCGCCAGCTGTGCCAGTGGCGCGCCCAATCTTGCCAGCGTCGAGCGGGTCTATCGCGCCTGGAAAGGCAGTGATTTAAATCTAGCGGACGCCGCGTTTATCGGCACCAGTCAGCTCGGTACTGCGCTCTACAGCGGCTACTCCAATCAAACCGCACCGGCAGGCGTGCCGGTGTGGCCGGAGGTGTATGCATTTAAAAACAGCCATTCGGATAGCGATGATTTGATCGATGCGCAGGAAGTACTGGCGGGCAGCAATGAAATGGCGTCGGATGGCGACTGTGATGGCTTGGCGGATTTCACCGAGTACCCAGTTGCCGGCGTGCCGCAGTCCGATCCCATGGCAAACAATACGAGTTGCGCCGATATGCGGATTCTAAAGGTCGAAAGTAGCGGCAATGGCTACACCGTCATCAACCCAATTGGGCCGAACCCAGCGGGTGCGGTATTGGTGACTTTGAGCTATGCGGGATCAACCGACAGCACGCCCTTGGGCGCAACGTGGCCAGTCGTACCAAGCGGCTGGAAATGTATTCGCTCCACAACTTATGGCGCGCAAAATAGTTTTCAAGCAACAGCCAAATGCAGCAGGGCAGCAGGGATTGCGTTTGCGATTGGCGAGCGCACATTCTTCGATGTGCCGATACAGAGAACCGCCGCCCAGCCATTCCAGGCCGCGGTCAGTTCCACAAATGACCCAGCAACGGGCAACAACTTGGCGAATTAAGAATTGCGTGATTAGTTTGACCGCTTAACCCTGAGCGTCAAACTGCGCTTTTAGTTTAATCAAACTCTCGCGGTCGGCAAAATACACCAGGGCGGCGTCCAAATATGCCCGCGCTGTGCTTTGCGTGCCGTCCGCGAGCAATTTTTGAATCTGCTGTTCGGCGCCATCGCCGGTTGCGGAAAGCCCAAGCTGGGCGTCGGCGTCGTCTGGGTTTTGCTGCAAAATTTGCTGGTAGTAGGCGGCGGCACATTCGCCTGGCGGCGAAACGAAGTCGCCAGCGGCAAATGCGGTGCGGGCTTTTTCTGAAAGTACTGATAAGGCGTCGACGTCAGCGGGCGGCGCGGTCGTCGGGCTGGAAGGTGCTGGCGCAGTAACGTTCGCCGGTGTTGCGCTTGGGGTTGATTTTGGTGGCGTCGCGGCGTCACCCAGCTGCCCGGCGCCGGGTGTGGGTGCTTGATTTTGACTCTGATCTTTGCTGCCTTTTAACACCCACCAGGCCGCTGCACCTGCGCAAAGAAGTCCAAGTACGCCAATCCAAATCAACCAACCTGCGGCATTTGAGCGTTTACCGTCAACGCGTGGTGCGCTCGCGGGCGCGGCTTGGGCGCCGCTCGGCGGCATAAACGGCGCGGGCGCGGCAAACGCGCCTTGTGATTGTGCCGGCGGTGTGAACGGCGATGGTACAGCGGCCGACGGCATTGGCGCGCTGACCATAGTCGCCGCCGCCGGTGGCATGGCGGGCGGTTTTAGCGATGCAGCGTCTGGTGCAAGTACGCGCTGGCCCATCACCGTTGCGGGCGGAATTGCGGGCGCCAAAGATCGGATGACTTCGGGCCGCACCACTTCCGTTTGTACCGGCGGTGCCGGCACTGGGGCCACGATTGCGGTGGCGCTGCCATGGGCTTCGATGGCAAAATTGCGCGCTGCCAAAACCGGCATCACCGATGTTTCGCCGATTTCCAGCGCTTTTGCCAATGCAGGCTTGGGCGCGGGTACCACGTTGACCGGCTGGGTTGCAACGCCTGTCGCGGTTGGTGTCGGCGGTACGTTTGGCCTGGGCGCAATGGGTCTAACCACTTCCGTCATTGCCGGGCCGGCTTGGCGCGCCGCTTCGGCTGGATTTGCCGCTGGAGCGTTTGCAAAAGCCGCATTTGCGGCACCAGCGCGCAGGCCAATCAGCTGTTCAATAGCACTCAGTAATTCAGCCGCGCTGGCAAAACGTTGCTCGGCTTGCTTGGCTAGGCAGCGCGCTAAAATCGGCTGCATCGATGCCAGCGCCAAGGGTAGGGCAGGCACGGGTTCGCTAATGTGTTTGATCGCCACTTGGAACGGGTCGTCAGCGTCGAACGGCGGTTTGCCGGTCAAGGCTTCCCAAATCACCACAGCTAAACTGTATTGATCCGAACGCCCATCAGAAGGCAGCGCCTGCGCGCGCTCTGGACTCATATAATGTGGGCTACCGAACGCCACTTGCTCGTTCTCCGGTGTTTTACCGCTGACCGCGCGCGCCACCCCGGCTTCGCCGAGCAGTGCGGTGCCGTCTTCGCGAAAAAACACGTTGGTAGGCTTGATATCGCGGTGCAAAAAGCCTTGGCTGTGCAAAAATTTCAGGCCGGTCACCAAGTCGCGTGCGATCGTTAGAACTTTGTCGATCTCAAGCGCTCCGTTGCTCAAGCGATCGCGCATCGTGCCGCCGGAAACATATTCGGTGGCGATAAAGTGTCGACCGTCGGCCTCGCCGATATCAAAAACGCTGAGCAAATTTGGATGCGTCAAGCGCGCGGCGGCTTTGCCTTCTTCAATCACCCGTTTGCGCGAAGCCTCGTTGTCGCTCATCGCGGAACTCAGCACTTTCAGCGCCACCAAACGCTGCAAAGACTGTTGCTCTGCCAGATAAACCTCCGCGCGGTTGCCCTGCGAAAGCGTTCTAACAATCCGGTAACCGGGAATTGTGGGTGTCGTCATTATTGTTTGCCCGCGTGATTCGCAAAGTACTTCAAGTGTCCTGATGTTACGGGCCGCAGCGATAGGTGTCAGCACCTATCTTTGCTTTGCACAACGCCGCTGTGGCAACCATATTTCGCCTTCGCCGACCCAGGCATCACACATTGGCACGATTCGCCTGTGCAGATGAGTAGCAAAACCTACTTTGATGCTTCACAATCGGACAACATCAGCGATTCAGGCGAAGCCAACAAATGCGATTCAATACCATGAAAGTAAAACTCCTTTCCGCAGCGATTCTGGCAGCAACGCTCGGTTCTTTCGCACCCGGCGCGTTCGCGCAAGATGGTGAACAGCAGGAAGCCGCCACGTCACCTTGGGTTACCACACTCACGTTTGTCAGTGATTACCGTTTTCGCGGCATTTCACAAAATTTAAACGACCCAGCTTTGCAATTGGGCACCACGTATTACACCGACAGTGGTTTTTATTTGGGTGCTTGGGGCTCAAACGTTGACTTTGGCCCTGCCGCTGGCGCGAACTTGGAAGTCGATCTATATGCCGGCTGGGGCGGCGAATTAGCCGATGGTCTAACCGGTGATGTGCAGTTGATCCGCTACAACTACCCAGGCCACGATATTCCATTGGCCTACACCGAACTGGTCGGCAAACTAACCTACGGCGGCCTAACCGGCTTGGTCGGCTACTCAAACGACGTGTTTAGCACCAGAGAAACTGGCATCTATTACAACTTGGGCTACAGCTTAGTTATTGCTGAGGAATACACCTTGGCGGCGTCGCTCGCTTACTACAACTTAGATGATGCCTACGGCTCAAATATTGTCGATAAATCAATAGGCGTCAGCCGCAAAATCGGTGATGCGTTAACGGTTGGCTTTAGCTATGTTGATACCAATGAAGGGCTGGAAAATCTCTATGGCGAAACCAACGACAGCCACATTGTGTTCTCAATCGGTACCACGTTCTAAATTTTAGACGGTTGCCCGGTACGTTTGCCGTGCCTTCTGTTCAAAAAAGCGACGGCCTAAGCCGTCGCTTTTTTGTGTGTGCACCACCGGATACGGCCCCGCTTGTCCGGTGGTGTGGGAGGGGGATCCAACTGGATTTCAGTTGGCCCCTATCCCGATTTATGTCGGTGCTAAATCAGCGCAACTGCATCAAGTCCCACCTCGGGAACGCGTCAATTGACAAATCTTGTGTCTGCCCAGCCTGTAATCTGAGCGCGCCAGCAAAGGCAATCATTGCGCCGTTGTCCGTGCAAAATTCAACGCGCGGAAAAAAAACGCGTGCGCCCATGGACTCACTATCTGCATGCAACACCGCGCGCAATGCCCGGTTTGCGCCAACCCCGCCCGCCACCACCAACGTATTCGCCCCCGTTTGCAACAATGCGCGTTTGCACTTAATGGCAAGTGTCGCCACCATGGCGTCTTCAAAACCGCGGGCAATATCCGCTTTCACTGCCATGCTGAGCGGCGCCGCCTTCTTCGCGGCAAGCAAAACCTGCGTTTTCAACCCAGAAAAACTGAAATCTAGTCCAGGTCGATCAGTCATCGGGCGCGAAAACTTAAACGCCCCCGGCTGACCCGATTCCGCCAATTTCGCCAGCGCTGGGCCGCCTGGATAACCCAAACCCAGCAACTGCGCGGTTTTATCGAAAGCTTCACCGGCGGCGTCATCTAGCGTGTCTCCCAGCAAAACATAGCGTCCAACCGCCTGCACGTGAATCAACATGCTGTGGCCGCCAGACACTAACAGCGCGACAAACGGCGGCTGCGGCGGATTTGGCTCTAACAGCGGCGCTAAAAGGTGGCCTTCCAAATGATGCACACCAATGGCGGGGCGATCGAGGGCGTAAGCCAAAGTGCGAGCAAATGCCGCACCGGTCAGAAGTGCGCCGATTAAACCTGGCCCTGCGGTGTAGGCAACACCATCGATGTCAGATTTCGTCAAATTGGCCGCCACCAAGGTTTCGTTCAGCAGCGGAATCAATCGGCGGATATGATCGCGGCTCGCCAACTCCGGTACGACACCACCGTATTCCTGATGCATTTGCACCTGTGAATACAATCGGTGCGCCAGCAAGCCGCGCTCGGTGCAGTACAGCGCAAGGCCGGTTTCATCACAGGAAGATTCAATTCCTAATACGCGCACGTTTGGCTGCCGTTTTGCAAAATCGATAATGCTAAGGCTATACTTCGGGGCTTGCTCATTGGAAGAGCAACTTTTTCAACAACTGGAGTCAGCATGCCAAACGTTAAGGTCAGAGAAAACGAGCCGTTCGAATTCGCCCTACGCCGTTTCAAGCGTTCGTGTGAGA